>DASXRA010000415.1:0-13946 GCA_036506855.1 Jatrophihabitantaceae bacterium | reverse complement strand
GTCGGCCGTGAGGCTGTCCGGCCAGCGCGCCGACGGGGCGCCGCCGACGTTCGCCGAGTACGACGACGAGCCGGCCGAGGCCGCGGACGTGGCCGCCCAGTGCCGGGCCTTGCTGGACGCCGGCACGCCGGCTGCCGAGATAGCGGTGCTGTTCCGGGTCAACGCGCAGTCCGAGGTGTACGAGAAGGCGCTTGCCGACACCGGCATCGCCTACGTGCTGCGTGGCGGCGAGCGGTTCTTCGACCGTCCCGAGATCCGTGAAGCACGCCTGCTGCTGCGCGGTGCGGCCCGGGCCGATGCGGGCGAGCAACCCCTTGCCGACGCGGTTGGCGGCGTGCTGGCAAGCGTCGGCTGGCATCCCGACAGCCCGCCGGCGGGCGGCGCAACGCGCGAACGCTGGGAATCACTCGCCGCCCTGGCGAGCATGGCCGACGACCTGGCCGCTGCTGACCCTGGCGCCCATCTGCCGCAACTTGTCGCCGAGCTCGACGAGCGAGCCGCGGCCCAGCACGCGCCCACCGTGCAAGGCGTCACGCTGGCCTCGCTGCACAGCGCGAAGGGCCTCGAGTGGGATGCCGTGTTCCTGGTCGGGCTGACCGACACGACCATGCCGATCCAACACGCGACGACCGATGAACAACTCGCCGAGGAACGCCGCCTGCTCTACGTCGGGATCACCCGGGCTCGAGAGCGGCTCGCGCTGTCCTGGGCGCTCGCGCGCAGTCCCGGTCAGCGTCGTGGCCGCCGGCCGAGCCGGTTCTTGGACGGGCTGCGTCCCGCCCAGGTCGTGCCGGTGCAGGCGAAGAAGAAGCGGTCGGTCGCGCCGGAGGCCGCCGACGCGGAGCTGTTCGGCCGGCTGCGTGCTTGGCGCAAACGGCAGGCCGATGCGCAGAGCGTCCCGGCGTACGTCGTGTTCTCCGACGCCACGCTCGTCGCCATCGCCGATGCACGCCCCGAGAGCCGGGCTGCGCTGGCCAGACTGTCCGGAGTCGGGCCGACGAAGCTCGACCGCTACGCCGAGCCGGTGCTGGCCGTCCTCGGCGGAGAGGATCCGGGCAATGTGGCGCCGGTGGACGTTGTGCGATGATCACGGCGGTGCCCGATCCCTGCCGGTCGCATACGGAGAATTCCCTAGTGTCATGCGCCGGAAGTTCATGTGGTTAGTCGTAGACTTGATAGATGGCGAGGACGGGCCGGCCGAAAGCCGAGTTGGTGTTGACCGAGGACGAGCGGGAGCAACTGCGGCAGTGGGCTCGGCGGCGTACGTCGTCGCAGGCGTTGGCGCTGCGGTCGCGGATCGTGCTGGCCTGTGCGGTGCCGGGTGCGATGAACAAGCAGGTCGCGGCTGATCTCGGGGTGTCGCCGAACACGGTGAACAAGTGGCGTCGCCGGTTCGTGCACAAGCGGCTGGACGGGCTGGTCGATGAGCCGCGTCCGGGCCGGCCGCCGTCGATCTTGTTGGACAAGGTGGAGGAGGTGATCACCGCGACGCTGGAGCAGTCGCCGCCGAACGCGACGCATTGGTCGCGGGCCTCGATGGCGCAGCGCTCGGGGCTGTCGAAGTCGAGCATCGGGCGGATCTGGCGGCGGTTCGAGCTCAAGCCGCACGTTGCCGATGGGTTCAAGTTGTCTACCGACCCGCAGTTCGTGGCGAAGGTCGTCGACGTCGTCGGTCTCTACCACGATCCGCCCGAGCGGGCGGTCGTGTTGTGCGTGGACGAGAAAAGCCAGATGCAGGCCCTGGACCGCTCCCAGCCGGTGATGCCGATGATGCCCGGGATGCCCGAGCGGCGTAGCCACGACTACGCCCGCCACGGGGTGACCAGCTTGTTCGCCGCGTTCAACATCGCCGACGGCAGCGTGATCTCTGAGATCCACCGCAAGCATCGCGCCGTGGAGTTCAAGAAGTTCCTGACCGCTATCGACAAGGCGGTGCCGGCCGAGCTGGACGTGCACCTGATCTGCGACAACCTGTCCACCCACAAGACCCCGGCGATCAACGACTGGCTGGCTCGACACCCCCGCTTCCACCTGCACTTCACCCCGACCGGCTCGTCCTGGATCAACCAGGTCGAACGCTGGTTCGGCTACCTCACCGACCAACTGCTACGCCGCGGTGTCCACAAGAGCGTGCAGGCGTTGGAGAACGATGTCCGTGATTGGATCAAGACCTGGAACGACTATCCGAAACCATTCGTCTGGACCAAGACCGCCGAAGAGATTCTCGACTCACTCGCCAGATATATCTCACGAATCTCCGGCGCGGGACACTAGTTGACATCGGCCAAAATAGGGAGCTAATTCGATTGCGGGCCTGTCGTACCCTCCGATAGCCTTCGGTCACGCAAACACGCACAGGCGCGATATAAGCGCGCCACGACCGTCCGCGACGAGAGGAGGTGGCCCGAATTGATCACTACCAAGACGACGTTCACGGCCACCCCGCCCACGCGGAGTGAGTCGGCGTTCATGCTGCTCGGCGCTGGATATGGCGCGCGAAATGCGGCTATGTGGCGCCACGTCGATCCGACGTTCGCAGTCGACCAGTCCGTCGACGTCCAGCCGAACCCGATCTTCACCCGTGACCATGCCGTCATCGCTGCCAAGCAGGGCAGCCCGCCTCGAGGAGTCCAACGCTGATCAGCCGATCAGCGCAGGCGCTCTCCTCGAGGCCGCGGCTCCCAGACCGGGAACCGCGGCCTCATTGTTTGTCCGCACTGTCCATCCATAACAGATGCAGCAACGTGAAGGAGGTGACCCGACGTGTTGACCAGCTGCGCGCCAGCCCTAGCCGAGCTGGCAGGTCAGGCCGGAACTGATCTGCCGGACCCGATCTCGCTGCTGTGCCTCGACGATCTGCCATGCCGGGTGCAAGACCCGGACCTGTGGTTCGCCGAGTCGCCGGCTGATCTGGAGGTCGCGAAGAGCTTCTGCCGCGACTGCCCAGCTCGGCTCGCGTGCCTCAGCGGCGCGATAGAGCGGCGCGAGCCATGGGGCGTTTGGGGCGGGGAGATCTTCGAGCGCGGCCAGATCGTCGCTCGCAAGCGTCCGCGCGGACGTCCGCGCAAGACCGATCGTGAGGTTGCCGCATGACCGCTACCTCGAAATTCACATCCACCAGCATCACGACAGGGAGCACGAAGATGTACAGCATGCAAGAAGCGCTCGCTCGCGAGCGAATGTCGGAGTCGCGGCGGGAGGCACGGATCTCCCGCATCGCCAGCCAGATGGCGTCGGCCCGGCGATGGCGGCGGCTGGAGCGGATCGCCCGCTCCGCGCACCAGCGCCACGTCGAGTCCGTCGACCGGGCGGCAGCAGCCCTGAACTGGGACTGACACGCCGCTCCTTCAGCGCGGCCGCTGGACGTATGTCCAGCGGCCGCGCTCTCATATGCGGATGCAGGAGATCTGCACGATGTGCGGACGGACGGCCGACCCCGAGAGCGACGGGGACCCGCCGCTCGCCTGGTGTGCCGACATAGTGGAGACCCTGGACGGGCCGCGCACGAGATGGATCTGTGACGTCTGCACTCGCCAGTACGTCCGCTCGATCGAAGCCAAGCTCGATCAAGAATGGTGGTAGAGCGAATCGAACGCGCCGGAAGGATCGATCGGCTCTTTCGCCGTCGGCGCGGCTGTGGGTTCGCGCGACTCGCCAAGTGGCCGCCCAACGCGTTGGCTCGCGATCGCGCCGGAAGGATCGATCGGCTCTTTCGCCGTCGGCGCGGCTGCGGGTTCGCGCGACTCGCCAAGTGGCCGCTCAAGGAGACGCCATGACACTGGTCAGTGCCGTGCTGTCATTCGCTGTGCTGGCGGGTCTGCTCACCGTCATCCCTGGCCTGGATACGGCGCTCGTGCTCCGGTCTGCGCTTACCCAGGGCAAGCGACCGGCGTTCGCGACTGCGCTCGGAATCACTGTCGGCACCTTGCTGTGGGGCGCCGCGGCCGCGGTCGGCGTCTCGGCGCTGCTCCTGGCGTCGACCGCTGCTTACACGGCGCTGCGCGTCGTCGGTGCCGCGTACATGGTCTTCCTCGGCGGCCGGATGCTCTGGACGGCGCTGCGCAGACGCGCGACCGTCGGTGCCGCGCCCGTGCCGGATGACGTCAGCGCGCCCAGCATCTGGCGCGCGTGGACGAGGGGGTTGCTCACCAATCTGCTCAACCCGAAGATCGGCGCGTTCTACGTCGCGGTGCTGCCCCAGTTCATTCCGGCCGGGACGTCGCACCTCGCGGTCGGCGTGCTGTTGGCGCTCGTCCATGACGTCGAGGGCATGCTCTGGTTCACGGCGGTCATCTTCGGCGCGGCGTCGATCCGCGCGTGGTTGCTACGGCGCTCGGCGCAGCGGGCCGTCGACGGGACGACCGGCGTCGCACTGATCGGCTTCGGCGTCAAGCTCGGGCTGTCGGCGAGATAGCCGGGTCAGTCCCAGAGGGACATCGATCGGCGGAAGATGCCGGCCAGGTCGTCCGCGGTCACGGCCCGCGGCGCGATCGCGAGCAACCGTTGTTGTTTGAGGGCGCCCTCGACGAGGTCGTCGACGTCGCGCTCGGTGAAGCCGACGGCGGCGACGCCGGACGGAATGCCGACGTCACGCATCAGCCGGACGAGCAGGCGGGGGAGCGCATCGGGCCCGTCGCTCCGGGAGATCCCCGGGTCGAGCAGTTGCGCGGCCCGTAGGTGACGATCGGGCGAGGCGTCGAACGTGAACCGGAACGCCTCGGGTGCGGTGAGCGAGACGGCCATCCCGTGCGGCACGAGCGCCTCGCTGGACGGGTACCCGGCCGCGCGGAACGCCCGCACTCGCCCGGCGATCGGGTAGGCGTTCGCGTGCGGGATGTGCACGCCTGCGTTGCCGAACCCCATACCGGCGAACGTGGCCGCCAGGGACATGGCGCTACGCGCGTCGCGGTCGTCGCCGTGCAGCACCGCCCGGCGAAAGCTCGGCGCGAGCAAGCCGAGGGCCTTCTCCGCCCACATGTCCGCGACGGGATTCGCGCCGCAGTACGGAACTCGCTCGTCGGCCCGCTTGCGGTCGAACGACGTGTACGGCGCGGCGGTGTAGGCCTCCAGTGCATGACAGAGGATGTCCATGCCGGACGACGCGGTGACCCCGGCCGGCTGGGTCAGCGTCAGGTCGGGGTCGACGACGGCCAGCGTCGGGCGCAGTCGCGGATGGCTGATGCCGGTCTTGACGTGTTGCGCGAGGACGTCCAGCACGCAGATCGTCGTGCTCTCGGCGCCGGTGCCCGTGGTGGTAGGGACGGCGACGAGTGGCAGCAGTGGCGTCTCCGGCGCGCGTCCGCCGCCGACCGGCCGGTTGACGTAGTCGATCAGCTCACCGGGATTGGTGAGTAGCAGGTTGACCGCCTTGGCGGTGTCGATGCTCGACCCGCCACCGACGGCGACCAGCGCGTCCCATCGCCCGTGCGACCGTGCCCACCCGATCGCGAGTTCCAGGCTCGCGTCAGTGGGCTCGACGTGCACCTGGTCGAACACGGTCGCCTCGATGCCGAAGGCGGCCATCTGCTCCGCGATGCGCGCGGGACTGCCGGTGGCCGCGACGCCCGCATCGGTGACGAGCAGTGCGCGCTGTGCACCGAGCGCAGCCAGGTCGTAGCCGATCTCGGCGGACGCGCCGGCGCCGAACTTCAGCGCCGGCGACCCATAGGTGAAGACAGTCTCGGCACTCATCGTGTCATTCCCGCCGTACGCGGATCCGCGTCTCCACCGCTCGCTGTCTCATTCCCGCCGTACGCGGATCCGCGTCCCCACCGCTCGCTGCGCTCGGGGTGGATCCGCAGCTCCGCTCGCGCCTTCGGCGCGGCCGCGTCGCGGCGGCGGGACTCTTCGCGCAAGCGCTCATCGCAGCTCGAGTGAATCCCCGGCCCCGCTCCGCGCCTTCGGCGCGGGCCGCGTCGCGGCGGCGGGCTCTTCGCGCGATCGCTCATCGGGGCGGCTCGGCGAACCCGGGCTGCCAGCGCTCGGCCAGCGCGCGATATGGGGCAGTGGCGCCGAGCTGGCTCAGGACGCCGACCGAGCCGATCGTCACCCGGTGGATGAGCAGGTAGGACGGCGGCAGGTTCAGCAACCGTCCGACGCGTGCCTCCTCGTTACGCGGATCACCGATCCGGGCGGCCTGCCCGCGCATCCACTCGCGGGTGAACGTGAATCGCTCGACGCTCAGTGGCTCGATGATCGGACGCAGATAGTCCATGACCTGCCGCGGGTCGACCTCGATGCCGGGCCGGATGAATCCGTGCTGGTACATCTCGGTCATCAGCGCGTCCCCGTCGCCTTGCAAGGCGAAGCGGGTCATCCGGCCGAGCGGTTCGGGGGAGCCTTCCGGCAGTCGGGCGACGGCGCCGAAGTCGACGACGCCGAGCCGGTCGTCCGCGCAGAGCCGGAAGTTTCCCGGATGCGGGTCGGCGTGCAGCAGGCGAGCGCGTTGCGGCGCCGAGTAGTGCAGCAGCGCGAGCAGGTATCCGGCGCGATCGCGCTGCTCGTGGGTGCCGTGGGCGATGATCCGCGACAGCGGAGTGCCGTCGATCCATTCGGTCACGATCACCTTGGGCGCGCTCGCGACGACGCGCGGGACCGCGATCTCGGCGTCGCCGTCGTACGCGCTCGCGAACGCGCGCTGGGCGTCGGCCTCGAGGGTGTAGTCGAGCTCTTCGAGGACGCGCTCGCGCAGCTCGGCGAGCAGCGGCTTGATCTCCAGGCCGGGGGACAGTCGCCCGAACAGCCGCGCGAATCTCGACAGCTGCGTGAAGTCGGCCATCAGCGCCGGGCCGGCACCGGGGTACTGGATCTTGACCGCGACGTCTCGGCCGTCGGCCCAGACGGCCTTGTGCACCTGGCCGATGCTCGCGGCCGCGGCCGGCACGTCGTCGAACTCGCGAAAGCGCCTGGGCCAGCCACGCCCGAACTGCTCGGCGAGTACCCGATGCATGAGCTCGGCGGGCATCGGCGGCGCGGCCTCCTGCAGGCGCACCAGCGCGGCACGGTACGGGGCCGCGGCGTCTTCGGGCAGCGCCGCCTCGAAGACCGACAGCGCCTGGCCGAGCTTCATCGCTCCGCCCTTGAGCTCGCCGAGCACCGTGAACAGCTGTTCGGCGGTGCGCTGTTGCAGCTCGGCAGTGACCACTTCGGCGGACTTGCCCGCCAGCCGCTTGCCCAGGCCCATCGTCGCGCGTCCGGCTGCGCCGAGTGGCAGGGAGGCAAGGCGCGCGGTGCGAGCCATGCGGCGCTGTGGGATGTCGTTCATGAGCCGGCCTGGGCTGTGAGCATCGCAGCGAGCGTCAGCGAGCGAGCAGTGCAGCGATGAGCGGCGCGGCGGAGGCCGGCGGGATACCTGGTCATCGCCGCGCCCGAGGGTCGCGGCTGGTTCGATCGCCGGGATCCTCCGTCATCGGTCCACCGTCACAATTGGCCATTGTGCCCGGTGGGCACGACGTCATTGTGCCTAGCGGACGTTCTGAGCGCTGAGCGCACCGCAATCGCAGTCCGGATGCGGAGCCCAGCTGCGCCGCCTGATCCGCCAGTCGGGCAACTGGACCTCCAACGTTCCCTCGATCGTCGGCGGATCATCGCCACCGAGGAAGGCGAGCACCTGCACCGCGGCGACGCTGGCGATCAGACTCGCGAGGCTGACGTCGGACGGATGGCCGCGCCGTGGCGGAACGGCAAGCTGGACGGCCAGGGCCGGCCACGCGGGGTCGCGGTCGAGCCGGTGCAGGTCGGCGCAGCGCAGGCAGCTGGCGACTCCGGGCAGGGCCAGCGGGCCGACGACGCCGTGGTCGGCACCGGTCCAGGCCACCAGGTGTGGCGTGCCCCGCGCGTGCAAGGCGTCGCGCAGCTCGGTGTCGATCGGACGGTCGGCTGCGACGACGACAAGATCCGGGCGGAATCCGGCAGGCGCAGGGCTGGTGTCGCAGTCCGGGGCCATCCGGGTCACCGCCGCGGCGGCCGCGGTCGTGAAGCGCTGACCCTCGTCGGACGGCAGAAGCCCGCCCGGAGCCGTCTGGTGCAGTCGCACGTCACCCCCGCCCGTGATCGAGACGTGCCCGACGCCGGCCGCGCCGAGCAGGGCGCCGATGATCGCCGCGGTCCGGCTGGTGCCGTTGATCGCCACCGTGCTGGTCCGCCTGCTCGCGAGCAGGTCGTGGGCACGCTCGCCGTGCCGGACGCGCAGAGCGGCGAACTCGGCGGCGAGCCGGGGCACCTGCGTCGCGCGGTCGCGTGAGGGGCGCATGAGGAAGCCTGCCGCCCGGAGCGCGTCGATCGCATCGTCGAGCAGGCCGGGATCGGGTGGCTCGCCACGCTGGCCGGTCAGCCGCCGCACGCTGTTCTGGTCGACACCGTCGACGATCACGCTTCGCGCGCCGAGCTCGAGTTGAATCTGTTCCGCGGAACGCCAGAGCACCCGCACGGACGGGTCGAGAGCGAGATCCCGGGGCTCAGCGGCCTGTGGATCAGGGTTGTGGATCAGTGCCTGATCATTTTCAAAATGACGTTGGTCCCGCATCGGGCTACGGTTGCAGAAATCGCGCCGTGCTGTCGCGCGCTGTCCACAGGTTACTTGCGGAGAAGGTCTCGCCTGATTGGCCGGACGCGGGCCGTAATTGGCCTCGTGCAGAGGGTGACCCTCAACGACATGTCCACACCTGTGGATAGCGCTGTGGACGACATGCGCATAAACCCCTGGCGCCCTGTGGATATCCGTCCGGATGCTGTGGAGATACCCGGGCCGCCGGGGTGCAGCCACAGCAGTGTCACTGACCCCTCGGTTTTGGTCGGGGTGGGCGGCTACGGTGTCGACGTGACGGATCGGGACGCGCAGCCGCTGCGAAACCAAATCGAGGTACGGCGCAGTGCGCGGCGCCGCCGGACGGTCTCGGCATATCGAGAAGGCGAGCGCATCGTCGTCCTCATCCCGGCGCGATTCAGCCGGCTCGAGGAGCAGCGCTGGGTCAAGGACATGGTCGAGCGGGTCACCGCCCGCGAGCGCCGGGAGCGCGACCGCGGGCCGCGCCGCAGCGACGCGGCGCTTGCGCGCCGGTGCCGCGAACTGTCGGCTCAGTATCTGGGCGGCACGGTTGCCCCGGCGAGCATTCGCTGGGTCGACACGATGCGGACGCGCTGGGCGTCCTGCACGCCCGCCGACCGAACGATCCGGGTGTCGAGCCGGCTGCGCGACGTGCCGTCCTGGGTACTCGACTACGTCCTCGTACACGAACTGGCGCACCTGCGCGTGGTCGGCCACGGTCGCGAGTTCTGGGCGCTCGTCGCGCGCTATCCGCGCACCGAGCGGGCGCGGGGCTATCTGGACGGCGTCAGCGCCGCCGCGCAACTGCCGATCGCCGACGACCTGGCCGACGACGTCGAGCGTTACTCCGACGAAGCGTCCTGATCGTCCGGCCCGGGCCGGTCCAGGCCGGCGAGCGGGTCGGTGCCGAACTTCTCGGCGAAGCCGAGCGGATCGTCGAGGTCGTCGGCGTCGGGCAACAGGTCCGGGTGCGCCCAGACGCCGTCGCGGCCGGTGATCCCGTGCCGCTCGGTCACTGCCCACCACAGGGCCGCCGCCTCGCGCAGCCGGCGCGGGCGCAACTCCAGGCCGACGAGCGTCGAGAACGTCTGCCCGGCCGGCCCACCGGCGGCCCGGCGGCGACGGGTCGCCTCGCGCAGCGCGGCAGCTCCGGGCATGCGGTCGTCGGCAGCGGCGGATACCACGGAGTCGACCCAGCCCTCGATCAGCGCGAGCAACGTCTCCAGGCGCCGCAGCGCGACCTGCTGTTCGGGCGTGTCCTGCGGCTCGAACATGCCGCCGGCCAGCGCGTTCTGCAGGCTCTCCGGGTTGGTCGGGTCGATCTCGCCCATCGCCCGTTCCAGGGCCGACGTGTCGACGGTGATGCCGCGGGCGTACGCGTCGACGGTGTCGAGCAGGCGCTGTCGCAACCACGGGACGTGGCCGAACAGGCGCTGGTGTGCCGCCTCCCGTAGCGCCAGGTAGAGGCGCACCTCGTCGGTGGGCCGCTCCAGGCCCTCGCCGAACGCGGCCACGTTCTCCGGCAGGAGCGCGGCCGTGCCGGCGCGTCCGAGCGGCAGCCCGACATCGGTGCTGGAGACGACCTCCTGCGCGAGTCCGGCGAGCCCCTGGCCGACCTGCGCGCCGAACATCAGGCCGCCGAACTGGTTCATCACGCCCTCGAGCGGCCCGGCCTGAGCTCGAGCCTCTTCGGGTAGCGACGCCGCCATGGCGCCGACGACCCGCGCGGCGAGCGGATCGCACAGCGCCGACCAGACGGGCAGGGTCTTCTCGATCCACTCGACCCGGTTCCACGCTTCGATCGCGGTGATGCCCGACGGAAGGTCGGTGACGCCGTCGAGCCAGACGTCTGCCAGCTTGACCGCTTGGGCCACCGCGTCCGATTCCTCGCCCGTCACCGTCCGATGCTCGGACGCGAGCGTCGAGATCGCGATCTGGCGAGCGAGGTCCCAGTTGACCGGCCCACCCGTCCAGGAAAGGAGCTTCTGCAGCTCGGCGAACAGCGGGATCTTGCCGGCGAGGTCGTCGGGCTCCCTCTTCTCCGGGTCGCCCGCGCCGAATCCGAATGGCAGATTGCTACTCACGTGACTCACGGTAGTGCTGACGAGCGAGATACGCCGATGGTGCCGGGCTCGGCCGGTACGGCGTTGCGCCAGGAGCGAACGGCAATCCACGCGTACCGTCCGCGGACATGACGCATTACGCGTGGGCGCTGTGGTTGGCGGCTCCTGCCGTCGCCACCATGCTCGTCGCGGTCTGGACGTGGTGGCGTGGCCGGGCGACGAAGCCGCCGAGCGCCGCCGAGGCGATCACCGCGCATCGTGCCTACCTCGCTGCGCTCGCGAACCAGGCGGTCGGCGCCGGTGCCGAGGGCGCAGGCCCGCACTCGCGGTAGCGGCAGCCGCCGCGTCGATGAAGGCCATTAGAGTGACCCGGTGACTCGGCGCGTCCGCACGCTCATCGTCGTGGGCGTCCTCTTCCTCGTGGCGTTCTTCGTCGCGGTCCTGATGCCGGTGCCCTATGTCGTGCTCAGCCCGGGGCCGACGGTGAACACGCTCGGTACGGACGAGAACGATCACCAGATCATCGTCCTCAAAGGACGCCAGGCGAATGCCACGACCGGGCACCTGAACCTGACCACGGTCGACATCACGACGAAGAAGGTCACCGCGTTCCAAGCCTTGATCGGCTGGCTGCAGCATGATCGCGTCGTCGTCCCACGCAGCGCGATCTACCCGCCGGGCCAGTCGGAGAAGCAGATCAACGAAGAGGACACCGCGCAGTTCGCGAGCTCGCAGGACAACGCGACGGCCGCGGCGTTCTGCGAGCTGGGCTACCCGCGTGGCTTTGGCGTGCTCAACGTCGAAGCGAACGCCGGAGCGAAGGACAAGCTCAAGGCGTTCGATCAGCTGGTGTCGCTCGACGGCGTGCCGGTCGACACGTCCGCCAAGCTCACCGCCGAGCTTTCCAAGCACAAGGCCGGTGACCAGGTGACGGTGGCAGTCAAGCGTCTCGGCAAGCCGATGACGGCGACGATCACGCTCAGCAAGCCGGACGAGGGCGAGACCGTCCCGCGCATCGGCATAACGGTCGGCGAGACGTGCTTCGGATCGTTCGAGGTCGACCTCGGCCTCGGCGACCAGATCGGCGGGCCGTCGGCCGGGCTCATGTTCGCCCTCGGGATCATGGACAAGGTCGGTACCGCTGACCTGACCAAGGGCGCTTACATCGCAGGCACCGGCGAGATTCACTCCGACGGGAAGGTGTTCCCGATCGGCGGCATCCAGCTGAAGATGATCGCCGCGCGCCGGGCCGGTGCCACGATCTTCCTTGCGCCGCAGGACAACTGCAGCGACGTGCGAGGCGCGACCCCGAAGGGGCTCGACGTCATCAAGGTCGCCACATTGCACGACGCCGTCCAGGATCTGCTCAACGTCCAGGCGGGCAAACCCGTGGCTCACTGCTAGGACACGTCTCAGGGCGTGTCCCGGCCCCCCGATGCGGAGGAACCGCACGCGGCCTCGGTACGTTTGTCGTTCGGACGGACGGGTGCGCGCGTTTGGCGCACCGGCCCGTAACCGCCCCGAATGTCCCGCCCGGCAGCGCAGCCGCAAGCGGGCCGACGATCGAGGAGCATGCCCGTGGCCATGCGGCCGCCGCTTCCGTCCCTGGCACTGTCGAGGCGGGCAAAGATCAGCCTGGCCGTCGTCGCCTCCCTGATCGTGTTGCTGATCATCCTCGGATCCCTCGTCGGTGTGGTCATCAACTGGCTGTGGTTCGGCGAGGTCGGCTACCGCAACGTCTACAAGGGAATCATCACGACCAAGCTCGTGCTGTTCCTGATCTTCGGCGTGCTCATGGCGTTGATCCTCGGCGGCAACATCGTCATCGCCTACCTGCTGCGGCCGCCGTTCCGGCCGCTGTCGGCCGAGCAGCAGAACCTCGAGCGCTACCGTGTCGTGCTCGAACAGCACAAGAAGCTCGTGCTCGGCGGCATCGCGGGCCTCGCCGGGCTGAGCGCCGGGCTCTCGTCCATGGGCGACTGGCGTACCTGGATGCTCTGGCGCTACGGCGGGCACTTCGGGATCAAGGATCTGCAGTTCCATCGCGACATCTCGTTCTTCGCCTGGGACTACCCCGCGTACCGGTTGATGCTCGGCTTCGGGTTCATCGCGATCCTGTTCTCGATCCTGCTGTCGATTGCCGTGCACTACCTGTTCGGCGCCATCCGCGTGCAGACCCCGGGCCCGAAGATCACGCTGTCGGCGCGCCGGCATCTGACTGTGCTGATCTTCGTGTTCATCGTGCTGAAGGCTCTCGCCTACTGGCTCGACAGATACGGCGTGGTGTTCTCCAACCGTGGCAGGGTCACCGGAGCGTCATACACCGATGTCAATGCCTCGCTGCCGGCGAAGACCATCTTGTTCTGGATGGCAGTCATCATCGCCGCTGCCGTCCTCGCGAGCATCTGGCTCAAGAGCGCTCAATTGCCCGCGATCGCATTTGGCGTGCTGCTCGTGCTCAGCATCATCATCAACGGCATCTACCCCGCGGTCGTCCAGCAGTTCTCGGTGAAGCCGAACGCGAGCGACAAGGAAGCCAAGTACATCTCACGAAATATCGAAGCGACCCGCGAGGGCTACGACATCGTGTCGTCGACCGATCCCGGCGGTACGGTGAACTACAGCAACTATGACGTGAACACTGCCCCGAGCACGGCGGCGCTTTCCCCGAGCAGTGCCACCGTCTCCGACATCCGCATCCTGGACCCGAACGTCGTCTCGCAGACGTTCACCCAGCAGCAGCAGATCAAGAACCAGTACGGGTTCGCCGACAAGCTCGACATCGATCGGTACACGGTCGACGGCGAGACGCGCGACTACGTCGTCGGTGTGCGCGAGCTCGACGAGACAAACCTGCAGGGCAACCAGACCAACTGGATCAACAAGCACACCGTCTATACGCACGGGTACGGATTTGTCGCGGCGCAGGCGGACTCCGACGTCACGGCCACAGCGCGGTACACCGAAGGCGATATCCCACCCTCCGGTCCGCTCGACCTCAAGACGCCGCAGGTCTACTACGGCGAGCTGCTCAACGACTATTCGATCGTCGGCTCCAAGGGCAAGCGTGAGTACGACGGGAGCGATCAGACAACCTCGTACACGGGCAAGGGCGGCGTGAAGCTCGGTAGTTTCTTCAGCCGGTTGGCTTTCGCCGTCAAGTACAAGCAGACGAACTTCCTGCTCAACGACGCGGTGAGCGCCAAGGGCGCGAAGATCATCTTCAACCGTGACCCGCGCGAGCGAATCCTCAAGGTCGCGCCATTCCTGAAAGCCGACGGCGATCCCTACCCGGCTGTCGTCGACGGCCGCGTCGTATGGATCGTCGACTGCTACAC
>DASXRA010000414.1:0-7494 GCA_036506855.1 Jatrophihabitantaceae bacterium | reverse complement strand
TCGTGGAACACGACCGCCCCGATGATCGCGCCGATCACGACGCTCGTCTCGCGCAGCGCGGCGATCGGCGCGAGCGCACCTCGCGTCTGCGCCCACAGCACGAGCCCGTACGCGGTGAGAGACAGGACGCCACCGCCCAGTCCCGCAACGACCTCGGTCCGGCTCACCGACAGCATCCGGCCGCGCCTCGTCAGGATCGCAAACACGGGCAATATCGGGCCCATGGTCAGGAACAGCCAGCCGGCGTAGCCGCCCGCCGTGCCTGCGTAGCGCACGCCGAGCCCGTCCACCGTCGTGTAGACGGCGATCGCGACTCCGGTGAGCACCGCCGCGACGATCGCCGGACGGTCGGCATGCGTCGGCCGCCCGCCGGCGAGGACGAGGCTCACCAGCCCGGCAGACACCACGACGACGCCCAGCAGCCGCGGCACGGTGAGCGTCTCGTGCGCGAACACGGCGGCGGTCAAGGCCACGAGCCACGGCGAGGTGCCCCTGGCAAGTGGGTACACCTGCCCGAACTCACCGTGTCGGTAGCCGCGCATCAGCAACAGGTCATAGGACGTGTGCAACAGCGCGGACGAGCCGATGAACGCCCAACTCGCCCGGGCCGGAGCAGGGGCGACCAGCACCATTGCCGCGCCGCACACCGTCGAAGCGATGCCGATCAGCGCGAAGGTGGCGAGGCCGTCGGTGCTCGCGTGCGCGATCGCGTTCCAGGCTGCATGCAGCACGGCCGCGAGCAGGACCGCGGCCACGACCTCGAACGGGACGGACGAGTGACTGGCGACGACGGCGAGCGGCACCGCGAGGCTCCTTCGGTCGGTGCCCCGGATTCGGGGCACGCCCAACTGAGCCCTCGGGGTTTTTGTCCCGTCAGGTGTGGAGCCCGGCCGCTGGCTGCGGCCTGCCCTGGCGTCGCTCGGTCCAGTCCCGGCCATCCTCGTTGTGGGCGCTCGTGCTGGCGGACGACCGGCGGAACCCTAGACGCAACCACAAGCTGGCCCGACCCTACCGCGGCGGATCAGCGACGACCTCGGCGTCGATCACGCGCGGCGGCAATGCCGCCGGAGGCGGGCCGAACATCCGGCGCGCGGCCGAGATCGCACCCCGGCCCAGGGCCACGTTTCCGGCGGCGCCGATGCCCGCTCCGATACCGAGCGGCAGTGCTCGGCCGAGCGCCAGCGCGCCCTGCTTGGAGCCGAACCGCGTCATGAAATGCCTCGACAGCGCGTGGTTCACCCGCCGGATCGTCTCCTCCGGCGCGCGGCGTGCGACCACTTGCGCCCAGCGCGACCCGGCATCGGCCGCCGCGATCTCGGCGACCTCGACGCCGGTGTCGCCAAGCAGGACGGCAAGAACGAGAGCCCGGCGCACCTGCGGATCGTCGATGCGCAGGTCGTGCACCTCGGCCATCGCCAGCGCGAACAGCGCCGTCGCCTCGGTGAACGCGGAGATCTCCAGCGCCGCCGAGGCCAGCGACGCCCCGGTGCCCGCACCGGGCACCGCCGCCGCGCCGCCGGAGGCCGCGCCGACCGCCGTCACGGCCGCGAGATAGCGCCGCTCGAGCAGCCGGATCACGTCGGCCGGACCGGCATCGCGGCGACGCGCCCGCACCCGGTCGAGGTACGCGACGACGACCGGCCGCTGCACGCGCAGTGCCTTGTCCAGGGCGGCATCCAGGGCATCCTCGACGAAGCCGGGCAGCGCCACCGCCCGTCGCTTAGCCATCGGCGAACACGCGGCGAGCGTACGTGCTGAGATGAGCGGCATGCGCGCGCTGCTGCCTGCTGTCGGGACCAAGGTCGAGGCCGAGGTCGACGTCCACGAGTTCTACGCCCGGGACTGGCTCGACGGTGGCGGCGTGCGCGCGAACTTCATCAGCAGCGTCGACGGCGCGGTTACCGTCGCTGGGCTTTCGCGCGGTCTGCAGACCGCGGGCGACAACAAGGTCTTCGCCGCGCTGCGCGACCTGGCCGACGTCGTGCTCGTCGGCGCCGGCACCGCCCGTGCCGAGGGTTACGCCGCGATCCACCTGAGTGAGGAGCGCCGCGAGATGCGCAGTCGCCTCGGTCTGGCGCAGACGCTGCCGACCGCGATCGTGAGCCGGTCGCTGCGGCTGGACCCCGGCACCGCGCTGTTCACCGACACCGAGCCCGGTGCCCGCACCATCGTGCTCACCTGCCAGGCCGGCGACCCGGCAGTGCGCGCCGCACTGGACGACGTGGCCGACGTCGTCATCTGCGGCGACACCGACGTCGACCTCGTCAGGGCACGCGGCGCCCTGGACGAGCGGGGCCTGCGGCGCATCCTCTGCGAAGGCGGCCCCACGCTGTTCGCCGATCTCACACACGCCGGCGTCCTGGACGAGCTGTGCCTGAGCGTGTCGCCGCTGCTGGCTGGTCCGGGTTCGACCAGGATCAGTGCGGGCGCCATCTGGCCGCTGAGCGCCGGCGAGCGGCATCTGCTACGCCTGACCGGCCTGCTGGAAGAAGGCAGCGCCCTCTTCTGCCGCTACACGGCCGTTCGCTGACAGGATGGCTGGCGTGCGACTACCCGTGATGCCACCCGTCGGGCCGATGCTGGCCAAGTCCGTCAAGCAGCTGCCGATCGGCGACTTCACTTATGAGCCGAAATGGGACGGGTTTCGGTGTATCGCCTTCCGCGACGGCGACGAGGTCGAGCTGGGCAGCCGCAACGAGCGCCCGCTCACCCGCTACTTCCCCGAGGTGGTCGAGGCCATCCGGGCCAACCTGCCGGCGCGCTGCGTCGTCGACGGCGAGATCGTGGTGCCGTCCGGCGGGCACCTCGACTTCGACGCCCTGCTGCAGCGGATCCATCCCGCCGACTCGCGGGTGCGCCGGCTGGCCGAGGAGACACCGGCGCACTTCGTCGCGTTCGACCTGCTGGCCCTCGACGACGCGTCCTACCTGGACGAGCCGTTCTCCCGTCGCCGCGCCGCACTCGCCGAGGCGCTCGCCGGGGCGCGCTCGCCGGTGCACCTGACCCAGATCACCGACGACCCCGAGATCGCCCAGCAGTGGTTCGAGCAGTTCGAGGGGGCCGGCCTGGACGGCCTGGTCGCCAAGGCACGCGACACGACCTACCACCCGGACGAGCGGATCATGTTCAAGGTCAAGCACGAGCGCACCGCCGACTGCGTGGTGGCCGGGCTGCGGTGGCACAAGACGAGCACTCCGGAACGTCAACTGGTCGGATCGCTGCTGCTCGGCCTGTACAACGACAACGGCGAGCTGCAGCACGTCGGCGTGTCGGCGTCATTCCCGCTGGCCCGCCGAGCCGAGTTGGTCGACGAGCTCGCCCCGCTGCGCCTCGACGACGGCGCCGATCACCCGTGGCGGCACTGGGCTGAGGCCGAGGCGCACGAGGGCCGCCGCATGCCCGGCGTGCAGAGCCGGTGGAACGCCGGTAAGGATCTGTCGTTCGTACCGCTGCGTCCGGACCGGGTGGTCGAGGTGCGTTACGACCACATGGAGGGCAGCCGGTTCCGGCATACGGCGCAGTTCGTCCGGTGGCGCACGGACCGCGAGCCGCAGTCGTGCACGTATGCGCAGTTGATCGAGCCGGTGAGCTACGACCTGCAGGCCGTTTTGCGGTAGCTGTGCCAGCCACGGCGCCTGGACCTACGGTCGGCGCGCCGCCTTCGGCGGCCACCGCGCCGCAGGCCTCTTCAGTTGCGTCGGTAACGTGCAGGTCGTGCCTTTGCCGCGGCGTTCGGCCGCTCATGCGCTCACCGCCGCGGCGGCCGCGCTCGGGCTGCTCGTTGCCTGCACGACGACGGCCAACGGGCACGGCGTCCAGGGCACGTCCGTAGCGCCGGGGTCCGCGACACCCACGACCTCGGCAAGCGGCACCACGTCATCACCCGACACGAGCAAGCTCGACCTGACCGACTGCGCGAGCCTGATCAATCTGTCCGCCGCGGGCATCCCGGAAGCCCGGCGTCAGAAGCTGAACTTCGACTGCGGACGCGTCATGGTGCCGGTCGACTACGCGAAGCCGAACGGCCCCACAATGCCCGTCGCGGTGATCCGCATCCGCTACCAGGACCAGCCCGATCGGATCGGATCACTACTCGTCAACCCCGGCGGTCCGGGCGGTTCGGGCTTCTTCCTGGCCATCAGCCTCGCCGCGTCGCTGTCCGACGACGTGCTCAAGCACTTCGACCTCGTGGGCTTCGACCCACGCGGCGTCGGCCTGTCGGCGCCGATCCGGTGCGAGAGCGACAAGGACGAGACCCGGGCGCTGGCGCTCAACGTCGACGTCCGCACGGCCGCCGGGCTGATCCAGGCCAAGAACATCGCCGAGAACTTCGCCGCCGGATGCCGGGCGAAGTACGGCCCGAAGCTCGAGCACTACAACACGGTCGAGACCGCGAAGGACATGGACCGGATCCGCGCTGCCGTGGGCGACGACAAGCTCAACTACCTCGGCTTCTCCTACGGCACCGAACTCGGCGCGGTGTACGCCCACCTCTTCCCGCAACGCATCCGGGTAGCCGTCCTCGACGGCGCGGTCGACCCGCAGACGACAGGTGACGCGATCAAGTCGGCGGAGCAGCAGACTGCTGGCTTCGAGAGCGCGCTGGACCAGTTCGCCGCCGACTGCGCGACTCGATCGACCTGTAACACGCTCGGCAACGTACGCGCCGCGATCACGGCGCTGGTGAAGAAGGCCGACGCGACACCGATCCAGAGCTCGCGCAACGGCGAAACGCGCAAGGCCACCGGCGGCAACGTGCTCTATGCCGTGCTCTACTCGCTGTACAGCAAGGAGCTGTGGCCGCGGCTAGCGACGGCGCTGATCGACGCGCAGCACGGTGATGCCAGAGGCCTGTTCGAACTCGATGACGCGTACAGCGAGCGGGACCCGGACGGCCACTACTCGAACATCCTCGATGTCTTCCAGACGGTCAGCTGCAACGACCAGCGCAGCGATCCGAGCGACGCCGAGATCAAGCGGGCGGCCTCACGATGGGCCACACAGTTCCCGCTGTTCGGGCTGTGGTCGGCGTCGACGCTGTTCCAGTGCCAGTCCTGGCAGAAGAACCGCCACCCGATCCCGCCCGAGACCGCGGCCGGGTCCAAGCCGATCCTGGTCGTCGGCAACCTGCACGACCCGGCGACGCCGTATGCCGGAGCGGTGAATCTGGCGAAGTCTCTGGGCACCGGCGTGCTGCTGACCTGGGACGGCGAGGGCCACACGTCCTACGGGCAGAGCGACTGCATCGACGCGAAGGTCAACGCCTACCTGATCAACGCAACGGTGCCCGCGCCGAACACGACGTGCCCGCGCTGAATGGACGGAGTGCCGGCGCTGCACGTGCGCGCGCCACGCACGTCGCCGCGCTCGGTCGTGCTGGTACTGCATGGCGGCCAGGCCCGCAGTAACCGTCCGACCCGCGCATCGAACGCGGCCAGTCTGCGGATGATCCCGTTCGCCCGGGCGCTGCGCCGCAGCGGCGACGGCACGGGGCTGGTCGTCGCCCGGCTGCGGTACCTGGTCCGCGGATGGAACGGATCGACGGCCTCGCCGGTGCCCGACGCCCGATGGGCGCTGGCCCGGCTGGGCGAACGGTATCCGGGCCTGCCTGTCGCGCTGCTCGGCCATTCGATGGGCGGACGCGTCGCGCTCGCCGTCGCCGATGCGCCTGGCGTACGCGCAGTGGTCGCGCTCGCGCCGTGGGTCGAGCCGGGCGATGCCGTGCTGCCGACGACCGGCCGGCGCCTCCTCGTCGCGCACGGCACGCGCGACCGCGTCACCGACCCGCGCGCCTCGGCCGCTTTCGCCGAGCGGGCCCGCGACGCCGGTGCGCGGGTCAGCTACCTCGAAGTGCGCGGTGACGGCCACCCGATGCTGCGGCGCGCGGCGCTGTGGCACGCGTTCGCGGCCCAGTTCGTCGTCGGTGCACTGACTGATCCCGCCTTGTCCGATATCGGCGACGCCACGGTGA
Organism: Jatrophihabitantaceae bacterium; assembly: GCA_036506855.1. GTDB lineage: Bacteria > Actinomycetota > Actinomycetes > Mycobacteriales > Jatrophihabitantaceae > DASXRA01. The sequence continues at coordinate 1,523 of DASXRA010000414.1, read as the reverse complement.
CGAATCTCGTGCAGCGGGCTCTTGCCGGGGAGTACTCGCTCGTCGTGTGATGTGGGCACGCAGCTCACCCGACCGGAGGGGGTTACGGACCCATGACCGCCACCGAGGCCGCGCCACGACTCGGCATCGACCCCGTGCAATGGCCTGACGTCGCCGTCGTGCAGCGCTCGCCGGTGCGGGCAGCCGTCGCACGCGCCCTGTTCCGGCGCGCCGCCGCCAGGCTGCCGCTGCGCGTCGTCGAGTCCGGCGGGCGCCGATACGGCGCCGGGACGATCGACGATCCGGTCATGCGCCTGGAGCGTCCCGGCTCGTTCTTCCGCCGGGTGGGTCGCACCGGGACGATCGGTTTCGGCGAGGCGTACATGGCCGGTGACTGGTCAGCCGACGATCTGGCCGGCGTGCTGTGCGCGTTCGCCGCGCACATGCGCGAGCTGATCCCGGCTGCGCTGCAGCGGCTGCGCGGCGTGGTGCTGCGCCGCCAACCCGCCACCGAGGACAACACGGTCGACGGTGCCCGGCGCAACATCGAGCGGCACTACGACCTGTCCAACCAGATGTTCGGGCTGTTCCTGGACGAGTCGATGACCTATTCCGCGGCGCTGTACGACGGCGATCCGGCCGAGTCGACCGACGAACTCGCCGCCGCCCAGCACCGCAAGATCGACCGCCTGCTCGACTCGGCCGGCGTTCGCGCAGGGAGCCGGCTGCTGGAGATCGGTACCGGATGGGGCGAGCTCGCGATCCGGGCCGCGCAGCGCGGCGCCACGGTCACGTCGCTGACCATCTCTGCCGAGCAGGCCGCGCTCGCCAGCAAGCGCATCGCGCAGGCCGGCCTCGGCGACCGCGCCCAGGTGCTCCTGCAGGACTACCGGTCGACGGCAGGCCGGTACGACGCCGTGGTCAGCGTCGAGATGATCGAAGCCGTCGGCGCCAAGCATTGGGCCGGCTACTTCCGCACGGTCGATCGCGCACTCGTGCCCGGCGGGCGCTTCGGGTTGCAGGCGATCCTGCAGGACGAGGCCAGCGTGCTCCGCGTCGGCGAGACGTACACGTGGGTCCGCAAGTACATCTTCCCCGGCGGTCAGCTCTCCTCGATCGAGTCGATCGACGCAGCCGTCCGACGCAACACGACCATGCGCATAACGGAGCGGCTCAGCTTCGGCCGGCACTACGCGGAGACGCTTCGCCGCTGGCGATCGCGCTTCGAGGCGCGCGCCGCGGACGTGGCCCGGCTCGGCTTCGACGAGACGTTCCGCCGCATGTGGTCGCTCTATCTCGCCTACTCCGAAGCGGGTTTCCGCACCGGGTACCTCGACGTCAACCAGATCACGATCGCCAAGCCCGCTGCCTGCGCCTGACCGGTAACTCGATCGGCTGATAGTGCGCCGGCCGATAGCGTGAGGCGTGGTCGTCGTCTTCGCGCTGCTTGCGGCCGTCGTCTACGGATGCGGCGACTTCGTCGGTGGGTTCGCCTCGCGTAGCCGCTCGGCCGTGACCGTGCTGCTCTACGCCTACCCGGTCGG
>DASXRA010000413.1:0-2407 GCA_036506855.1 Jatrophihabitantaceae bacterium | reverse complement strand
AGTCGCGATGCAGGAACTCCTGGCCCTGCGGGTTCGCGACCAGGTCGACGACCTGCGGCAGGTCGATCAGCACCAGCCGTCCGTTGTGGACGAGCATGTTGTACGCCGACAGGTCGCCGTGCGCGTACCCGGCACGAGCGAGGACCCGCATCGCGTCGCGGCACTGGTCGAACAGGTCGGACGCCTCGGCGAGCGACGGACGGCACTGCGCGACGCGCGGTGCGGCCGTGCCGTCCGGATCGCCGATGAACTCGAGCATCAGCTCGAGGCCGGAGAGCTGCACCGGGTACGGAACCGGCGCGCCGGCCTGCCACAACGCGCTCAGCGCGCCGAACTCGGCGGCGGCCCACTGTCCGGCCAGCAGTTCTCGGCCGAATTCGGTGCGCCGGGTCATCGCGCGCGACTCGCGACTGCGCCGCACCCGGCGACCCTCCTGGTAGGCAGCGTCGCGGTGGAACATCCGGCGCTCGGCCGGGCGATAGCGTTTGGCCGCGAGGAGCGTCCCGGGCCCGCCCGGCACGGCGCGGTGCACGAGATGGACGTCGGCCTCCTTGCCGGTCTTCAACAGGCCGAGCTCGGTGTCGATGGCCCGGAACTCGGTGACGACCCAGTCCGGGACCGGTTCGGGACCGTGCGTTGCACCGTCCCAGCTGGAGTAGTTGGGAAGATCAAGATCATCGTGCTCGAGCACGGTGGGGTCTCCTTGGCGTACGCGTCGCGCGCCGCCGTGCGGAGACGACGTCAGCGCGAGGAATGGACGAGGGCGGCGAGCACCACCCGGACAGTGATTGCCACGGGGCTCACCTCCCTGACTCGCGTACGAAACGACCGCCGCCAGGATGACCGCGTACCTGCCGGGGCGCAACCGAATTGCGCTAGCGTGTCGGTCCGTGCCGGCACGTCCCCTGAACGAGATCGTCGAAGCGGGCTGGGCCAAGGCGCTCGAACCCGTGGCCGACCGGATCGCCGCGATGGGCGACTTCCTGCGCGCCGAGATCGCCGCCGGGCGCAGCTACCTGCCCGCTGGTGCGAACGTGCTGCGGGCGTTCACCCAGCCCTTCGACGACGTCCGCGTGCTGATCGTCGGCCAGGACCCTTACCCGACCCCGGGGCATCCGATCGGGTTGTCGTTCTCGGTGGCCCCCGACGTCCGGCCGCTGCCGCGCAGCCTGCAGAACATCTTCCGTGAGCTCAGCACCGACCTCGGCCACCCGACGCCCTCGAACGGTGATCTGTCGCCATGGGCGCAGCACGGAGTGCTGTTGCTGAACAGAGTGCTCACGGTCGCGCCCGGCGCGTCCGCGTCGCACCGCGGCAAGGGATGGGAAGCCGTGACCGAGCAGGCGATCAACGCCCTCGTCGGCCGCGGCACGCCGCTCGTGGCGATCCTCTGGGGACGCGACGCGCAGACGTTGCGTCCCATGCTCGGCGCCACGCCGTGTATCGAGTCAGCGCATCCGAGTCCGATGTCGGCGGATCGGGGATTCTTCGGCTCGCGCCCGTTCAGCCGGGCCGGCGAGCTGCTCGTCCGGCAAGGTGCCGAGCCAGTCGACTGGAAGCTGCCGTGATGGCTACCGATCGGTAGCTTCCTGCTCTACGGTGATCGCACCTGCGTGGACCGGTATTCCGGGGAGGATGCAGATGGCCGTTGTCCGGCAAACCTTCGACGATCAGGCCGTCATCGACAACCGCGCTCCGTCGCTGGCGCGGATGTTCCTCGACCGGGTGGCCCAGACGCCGGACGTCGAGGCGTACCGCTTCCCGGCCGGCGACAGCTGGACGTCGGTGACCTGGGCCGAGGTGTCGCAGCGAGTATCGAGACTGGCGGCGGGCCTGGTCGCGCTCGGGGTCGGCCCTGAGGAGCGGGTCGCGATCGCATCGAACACGCGGTACGAGTGGATCCTGGCCGACCTCGCGATCATGTGCGCGGGAGCCGCGACGACGACGATCTACCCGAGCACGATGGCCGTCGACGTCGCGTTCATCGTGAGCGACTCGCAGAGCCGGGTCGTCTTCGCCGAGGACGACGAGCAGCTCGCGAAGCTGCGCGACCACCGCGCCGAACTGACCGGCGTGGTCAAGGTCGTCACGTTCGACGGCGCGGCCGACGGCGACTGGGTGCTGTCTCTCGACGACCTCGACAAGCTCGGCGCCGAGCGGCTCGCGGAGTCGCCCGACACGGTCGAGCAGCGAGTGGCCGCTATCGGACCGGACAGCTTGGCGACGCTCGAGTACACGTCGGGCACGACCGGGCGGCCCAAGGGCGTGCGGCTGCTGCACTCCAGCTGGACGTACGAGGGCGCGGCCGTTGCGGCGCAGCGCGACCTGACGGCCGACGACCTGCAGTATCTGTGGCTGCCGCTGGCGCACGTGTTCGGCAAGGTCCTGCTGGGCACACAGCTCGCCG
>DASXRA010000412.1:0-12885 GCA_036506855.1 Jatrophihabitantaceae bacterium | reverse complement strand
GAGACCGCGGCCAAGGGCAAGGAGCCGATTGCCACGCTGTCCAAGGTCCGGCGGTGGGACGGCGCGACCTGGTTCGGCATGCAGCTCATCCCGGACTCGCCGGTGCCGGGCAATACGGTTCGCGTCGGCGATCCCGTCGAGATTCTCCAAGCTGTCGAGTCCGACGGCCCACCCCGCTGAGGAGATGCCATGCGCAAGTTCGTGATCATGGGCATCCAGGGCAGCGGCAAGGGTACGCAGGCCAAGCTGCTCGCCGACGACCTCGACCTCGAGCACATCAGCGTCGGCGACATCTTCCGGTGGAACGTGCAGCACCACACGAAGCTCGGCGCGCAGGTCCGCCGCACGGTTGCCGGAGGGCGGCTGGTCGGCGACGACGTCGTCGAAGCCGTCGTCAAGCAGCGACTGCACGACCATGACTGGAACTACGGCTTCATCATCGACGGGTTCCCGCGCAGCGCACGGCAGGCCGAGTTCTTCCTCGAGGGCTATGACATCGACGGCGTCATCAACCTCGACCTGCCCGACGAGGAGGTGCATCGCCGGGTACTCGCACGCCGGTTGTGCTCGCAGTGCGGCCTCGACTACAACCTGATCGCGCACCGTCCGCAGGTGCCCGACGTCTGCGACGTGTGCGGTGGCCGCCTCGCGAGTCGTGACGACGACAACCCCGAGGCGCTCGCCGTTCGGCTGGCCGAGTACCACGAGCAGACCAAGCCGCTCATCGAGATCTTCCAGCGCAAGGAGTTCGTCGCCACGGTCGACGCCACCGCCCCGGTGCCGCAGGTGCAGGCCGCGATCCGGCAACACTTCGACCTGCCGCCGTACCGGGCCAGCTAGCGGTCTGTCTGCCAAATGGCGGACAGACCACTAGGCCTCCCGGACGAGCTCGTAGGTGAGGTACACGAGGCTGTCACCCACGATCCGGGTGTTGAGGGGGCGAATGGACTTCTTGTCGCTGGTCTCGCCGAAGAGGCGCTCGCCAGCCCCGAGCACGAACGGGTAGACCATCAGCCGCAGCTCATCGACCAGGTCGTGCTCCATCAGTGTGTGCACGAGCGGACGGCTGGCGTAGACGACGATCTCCCCGTCTAGTTCCTGCTTCAGCTTCGAGACCTCGTCCAGTACCTCGCCCTTGAGGACCGTCGAGTTGCTCCAGTGGGGTTCGACGAGAGTGGAGGAGACGACGTACTTGGGCAAGCTGTTCAGCCTGTCCGCCCACTCGCCACTGCGTCCTGTCCACCGCGTTCCGAAGTACTCGTCGCTCCGCCGACCCAACAGCAGGGCCTCGGCGCCGAGCGCTTCCTCGAACTCGACCTTGGCCCACTCTTCGCGGTCCTTGTCTCCAATCTGGCCGAACCAGCCGCCGTGCCTGAAGCCCTCCTCACCGGTCGGGTCCTGGACGACTCCGTCGAGCGAGACGTTCTCGCTCACGATGATCTTTCCCATTTCGGTTCTCCTTCGTCGGCGTTGTCAACTCGCACTGATGTAGACACCGCGACATCGGGAAACTGGGCGCCGACCAACGGCCCAGTTCGCCCCTCCGTCGGCGTCTGTATGCGGCAGAAGTGCGGCGGGCTACGGGAAGAAGTGACGCGAGGGTAACCGGCGAAGTTCCACAAAGGCAGGGCTAAAGGCTCTAGCGCTGCCGAAGCGGCAAGGGATGCTGAGGTAGGCGCTGTCTACGGGGGCAGCGGCGTTGCCCGTTCGGACAGGATGAACATGGCATTACTTTTCCTACTGGTGGGCTGCATCTTCGTGGCCGACTATGCGATGAGGCTTCCCGCGCGGCGCGATGCAGTCGCGAAGGCTCGCAAGGCTCGCCAGGCCGCGACCGCCCTGGCGCGTAGCACGCTGCGCGCCCAAGTGGAGCTGTGGGTCGGCCTCGGGATCATCGCAATCAGCCTGCTAGTAGCACTTGCCCACTAGACCCTGCTGAGCCACTCCCCCAGCAGGTCGACGGCCGTCGCGATCTCGGCTTCGTCGCCGGCGAACGACAGGCGGATGTAGCGGCCGCCGTCGACCGGGTCGAAGTCGATGCCCGGGGCCACCGCCACGCCCGTCTCGGTAAGCAGCCGGGCCCCGAACGCCAGCGAGTCGTCCGTCCACCTCGACACGTCGGCGTAGATGTAGAAGGCGCCGTCGGCGGGAGCCAGCCGGTCGAGCCCGATCTCGGGCAACCGCGCCAGCAGGAACTCGCGGTTGGCCCGGTAGTGCTCGACGTTCGCGTCCAGTTCGGCGTACGCGTCGAAGGCGGCGACGGCAGCGTGCTGCGGGAGCGTCGGCGGGCAGAGGGTGAAATTGCTGGCCAGCCGGTCGACGGAGTCGAGCAGCTCGTCCGGAACGAGCAGCCAGCCCAGCCGCCAGCCGGTCATCGAGAAGTACTTCGAGAAGGAGTTCACGACGATCGCCCGGCGACTGGTCTGCCAGGCGCAGGACGCCTCACCGCTGAACGTGATCCCGTGGTAGATCTCGTCGCTGATCAGCCGGACGCCGTTCGCGTCGCACCAGGTCGTGATCGCGGCCAGCTCCGCCGGTGTGACCATCGTGCCGGTCGGGTTGGCCGGGCTCGCCACCACCAGGCCGGCCGGCCGCACGTCGAGGGCGTCCAGGGCTGCGACGCTCGGCTGGAATCGCGTGGCCGGGCCGCAGGGCAGCTCGACCACCCGGCAGCCCAGGGCAGTCAGCATGTTGCGGTACGCGGGATAGCCGGGACGCGCCAGCACGACCACGTCGCCCGGTTCGAATGCGGCGAGGAACGCCAGCAGGAACCCGCCGGACGACCCGGTCGTGGCCACGACCGCTGACCGGGCAACGTCCAAGCCGTAGGTGTGCCGGTAATGGCCGGCGATCGCGTCGCGCAGCTCGGGAATGCCGAGTGCGGACGTGTAGCCGATGCGGTCGGTGTCGAGCACCTTGTGCGCGGCGGCGAGCACGGTGGACGGCGCGGGCGTGCCCGGCTGGCCGACGTTGAGCAGGTACACCGGCAGACCGGCCTGCTGGCGGGCCATCGCCGCGACGTACACCTGCATCGCGTAGAACGGCGGCACCTGCCCGCGCGCGGAAACCCGGGCGACGCGGCCGTTCACAGGACGTCCACCCAGCCTCCGCTGCGCCAGTACTCGCCCGCTTCGCGGCTGAGCAGTCCCTCGTCGACGAGATACCGCCGCAGTGCCGCGACGTCGTCGTGCCAGGCACGCAGCACGGCATTGACGCGCGCCTCGCTGTAGCGCACACCCGGCTCGAACGCGGCGGCGAGGTATTCGAGCACGATGCGCCGCTTGCGACCGGGCCTCGGAATCGACCTGAGCCGATCGTCTACGACGAACGCGCGCAGCACCTTGTCGGCAGCAGGATCGGGCGCGCTCACGCCCTGGACGTTATCCGATCCAGTACGCCGCGGATCGCGGCCACCGACCGGTCGACGTCGGCCTCGGTGGTCGACCAGTTGGACACCGAGATCCGAGCGGCCGCCACACCGCGCCAGACGGTGCCGCCGAACCAGGACGTCCCGTCGGCCTGGGCGGCCGCGATGACCCGGCGCGTCGTGTCGTCGGAGTCGCCGAAGCGCACGACGACCTGGTTGAGCACCACGTCGTTGAGCACCTCGACGCCGGGCACCGCCGCCAGTTGCTCGGCGAAGCGCCGAGCGAGCGCGCAGCACCGGTCGACGAGGTCGGCGACGCCGGAGCGGCCGAGCGTGCGCAGCGCCATCCACACGGCCAGGCCGCGGGCCCGCCGCGAGCTTTCCGGGACGAAGCTGTCGCCGTCGCGCTCGCCGGGCACGTCGTCCGGCAGGTAGCTCGCCGTCTTGCGCATGGCTGCGCGGTGCGCGTCGGGGTGTGCCACGAACACCAGCCCGGAGTCGTACGGGACGTTGAGCCACTTGTGCGCGTCCGTGGCCCACGAGTCGGCCTGATCGATCCCGGCCACCATCGCCCGCAGGGACGGGCTGGCCGCCGCCCAGAGCCCGAACGCGCCGTCCACATGTACCCACGCGCCGTGCTCGCTCGCGGCCGAGCAGATCCGCCCGACCGGATCGAACCCCCCGCTGTTGACGTTGCCGGCCTGCGCGCACACGATCGTCGGCCCGTCGCAGTCGGCAAGCACGCCGGGCAGCAGATCGGCGCGCATGCGGCCCTGCTCGTCGGCGGGCACGACGTGCGCGGTGCCGTGCCCCAGCCCGAGGTAGCGCAGCGACGCGTCGATCGTGGCGTGTCGCTCGGCACCGACCACGACGTGGACCCGCGGCGCTCCCTGCAGACCGTCGGCCTCGACGTCCCAGCCGGCCTTGGCGAGCACATGATGCCGGGCGGCCGCCAGCGCCGTGAAGTTCGCCATCATGGCGCCGGTGGTGAAGCCGGCCGATGCGTCGCTCGGCAGGCCGAGGATGTCACGGAGCCATCCCGCGGCAACGTCCTCGACGACCGCCCCGACCGGGCTCATGACGTAGGCGCCCGCGTTCTGGTCGGCGCCGGTCGCCAGCCAGTCCGCGGCGACGGTCGCCGGCATCGCTCCACCCACGACGAACCCAAAGTAGCGCGGACCGATCGTCGCGACGGACCCGGCATCCACGGCGTCGGCGAGCTGTCGGACGGCTTCGGCGGGGTCGGTAGGCCAGTCCGGCAGCGGCCCGCCCACCATCGCCGTCAGCTCGTTCGCGCCGGTCCTGGCGTTCACGGGACGCTCGTCGGTGTCGCGCTGGTACTCGGTGACGCGGTTCGCGACGTACGCGAGCAGCGGATCGGTCATGTCATGCTCCCTGGGGTCAAGCCCAGTCTGCGGGCGATCGCTCCGCGGCACCCAGACCAATCTCGCGGCCGTGGCCGGGCGTTCCGGTGTGCCGCCGCATCGGTAGCGTGCCGTTCGTGACGGAACCAGGCGCGTACGACGACGACCTATCGCTGGCCATCTCGCTCGCCGACGCCGCCGACACGATCACGCTCGGGCGATTCGGCGCGGTGGATCTCGTCGTCGACACCAAGCCCGACCTCACGCCGGTCAGCGACGCCGACCGTGCCGTCGAGGAGTCGCTGCGGTCGCGCATCGCCGACTCGCGCCCGTCCGACGCCGTGTGGGGTGAGGAATTCGGACGCGACGGCGACGGCCCGCGCCGGTGGCTGATCGACCCGATCGACGGCACGAAGAACTTCGTCCGCGGCGTGCCGGTGTGGGCGACGCTCATCGGCCTGCTCGTCGGCGACGACCCGGTGCTCGGTGTGGTCTCCGCGCCGTCGCTCGGGCGCCGCTGGTGGGCGGCTCGCGACTCCGGTGCCTGGACGTCCGCGCTCGGCGGCGCACCGCGACGGCTGGGGGTGTCGCGAGTGGGCGCGCTGTCGGATGCCAGCCTGTCCTATGCCTCGATCGGGGCCTGGTCGGCGGTCGGCGCGCGCGATCGTTTCGTGGCGCTGACCGAGCGCGTCTGGCGTACCCGGGCGTATGGCGACTTCTGGTCCTACATGCTGGTCGCGGAGGGCGCCGTCGACGTCGCCGCGGAACCGGAGCTCTCGCTGTGGGATATGGCGGCGCTCGCGCCGATCGTCGTCGAGGCGGGTGGGCGCTTCACCGGTTTGGACGGGGTCGACGGGGTGATGCGGGGCAACGCCGCCGCCAGCAACGGCCTGCTCCACGACCAGCTCATCGCCGCCATCGGCACGGCCTGAAACAGCTCAGCGCAGGTCGATGCGCGTGCCGACCTCGCCGAACACGAAGCCGGTGCTGCCGTCGAGGAAGTCGTACGGGAAGCCGATGTCGATCGCGCTCGCCTCGTCGAGCCGGGCGAGTGCCGTCTCGGGCAGGACCAGATCGATCGCGGCCAGGTTGTCGGTGAGCTGCTCGAGGGTGCGCGCGCCGAGCAGCGGGTGCACATACGCGCGGTGCACACGCGTCCACGCAATGGCAACCTGCGACGGCGTTGCCCCGAGTTCGGCGGCCACCTCCTGGACGGCGGCCGCGATCTCCAGCTCGCGCGGGGTGATCTCGCGCCCCGCCAGCCGGGCGTCCGTCGCTGCCTCGCCGCGGTTGAACTTGCCCGACAGCAACCCGCCCGCGAGCGGCGACCACGCGGCGACGCTGAGCCCGAGCGCGTCGGCCATCGGCAGCAACTCACGCTCGATGTCACGTTGAGCCAGGTTGTAGCGCACCTGGATACCGGCGAACGGCGTCCAACCGCGCAACTCGGCGACCGTGTTGGCCCGGGCGACCGTCCAGGCCGGCATGTCGGAGACCCCGACGTACAGCACCTTGCCGGCGCGCACCGCGTCGTCGAGCGCGCGCATCGTCTCCTCCAGCGGAGTGAGGCGGTCCCAGATGTGCACCCAGTACAAGTCGACGTAGTCGGTGTCGAGCCGTCGGAGGCTTGCCTCGAGCGCGGCCGTCAGGTTCTTGCGGTGGTTGCCGGAGGCGTTCGGGTCGTTCCCGTCGCGGGTGACCGTGTACTTCGTCGAGACGACCCATCGGTCGCGTTGCCCGGCCAGCAGCTCGCCGAGGATGCTCTCGCTCTGCCCGTCGGTGTACTTGTCGGCGGTGTCGAGCACGTTGCCGCCCGCCTCGGCGTACGCGTCGAACATCTTGCGACATTCGGCCGGTGGCGCGCCCCATTTCCACTCGCGGCCGAACGTCATCGTGCCGAGCCAGGCGTCCGAGACGCGCAGGCCCGTAGGCCCGAATAGCCGATATCGCAAGGCAATTCCCTTCGTCACGGCGACTCTAGGGCGACCGGCTACCGCCCGTCTTGTACGTCCTTGCCGGACGTAGCGGCGCGGGCGTACATCGTCGGGGTGATCCCGAAGTTGCGGGCGAAGTGCCGGTGCAGGTGGCTCTGATCGTGAAAGCCCGCGCAAGTCGCGGCATCGCCGGCGCGCACGCCCCGTTCGAGCAGCCGCCGCGCCAACGCAAGTCGCACGCCGAGGTGGTAGCCGTGCGGCGGGACGCGCAACCGCCTGCGAAACGCACGCACCAGAGCCGTCTCGGAGACTTCGGCGACCTCGGCCAGTTCGGCCAGGTTGACGTTGCGCGACGCGTGCTCGTGCAGGTAGTCGCGCGCCCGGCGCACTGCGAGGTCGGACGCGCCGGTGTGCCGCGCGCGGGCGCTCGGCGACCGAGCGGCGACCGCGTGCAGGACGTCCAGCACCGCGGTGTCGCGGGCGAGCGCGCTGCCCGTTTGGACCGACGCACGGTGCAGCCGGTAGAACGCAGCCGCCAGCCCGCGATCGCGGACCACTGGGTCGGGGAACTCGGGCGTCGTGCCGAACATCCGCTCCATCACCCCGGGCTCGAGGACGAGCAGGCGGCACTCCCAGGCGCCTTCGAGCGCGCTCCCCGCATGGTTGCCCGACGGATCCCAGACACCGAGGTCGCCGGGCTGGAAGAGCATCTGGTCACGACCGCGCCTGGCCCGGAAGCCGCTCCCCAGGATCAGCCCGACGAAGTACTCGCCCCTGGGCTCGACGGCGTAGGACGACTGCACGCCGCGACCGAACAGCAGGTCGGGCCGGCCCGCGGGGCGCCAGAACGCCGGCGTCGTCACGCCGCCTCGCGTTGCGGCAGTAACAGGCAGCTGTCGCCGAACTCGTGCCACAGGTACCGCTCGCGCACTGCGACACCGTAGGCGGCGCCGACGAGCTCCGCCCCGGCCACCGCTTCGAGCAGATGCAGGTGCGACGCGCCAGGCGCGTGCCATCCGGTGATCAACCCGTCGACGACGCGGGCGGGCCGGTCGGCGCCGAGTACCAGGTCCGTCCAGCCGGCCCCTGGGAAGACCCAGCCGTCGACCTGCGCGACGGTCTCCAGCGCGCGCGTCACGGTCGTGCCGACCGCGACGACGCGGCCACCGGACGCTTTGGTGAGGTTGACCAGTCGCGCCGTGGCCTCCGGCACGCGGTACTGCTCGTCCAGCGGCGGCTCGCCTTCCTCCGGCGACGACACGCCGGTGTGCAGCGTGATCGGCGCGACCGCGATTCCCGAGCTGACCAGCGAGGTCACCAGATCGGCGGTGAACGGCCGGCCGGCACTGGGCATCTCGGCGCTGCCCGGGTCCCGCGCGAACACGGTCTGGTACGCGTCGAGCGGCCACCGTCCGGTCACGTACGGGTAGGTGATCGCCCGGCCGTGCCTGGCCAGGTAGTCGGGCACCGCGCCCTCGACGGCGACGCGCGCCCGCCACAACCGCTCTCCCCGGTGGGCGTTGAGCAGGGTCAGTTGCACGCCGGCCGGCAGGCTCACCTGCTCGCCGGCGTAGGCGTCCGGCACTGGGCCGGTCGCGTTCACCTGCGGGCGCAGCTCGACCAGCCACGCCCCGTCGTCCAGTGCGGTGGAGAAGTGCACTGCCACGTCGCGTCCGTCCGCGCGGTGCCCGTCGACCGCGGCAGCAAGCGTGCCGGACGTGTTCACCACGACGAGATCACCCGGCGCCAGAAAGGCCGCCAGCTCGGCGAAGCGAGCGTGCGCGATGCCGGACGGGGCGGCGACGAGCATGCGCACCTGGTCGCGAGCGACGCCTCGCTCCTCCGGTGGCTCGCTCGCGGCCAGCTCGTCGGGCAGCTCGAAGACCTCGATCATCGCGTGGCCTCGGCATTGGCTAGTTGGCCGGCCCGGTACCTGGCGCTCGGCGGCCGCTCGTCCAGCAGGCGCAGTAGCGCGGGGACCACCGTCTCCGGTTCGGGACGGTCGGAGATGTCCTCTCCGGGGAATGCCGCCTGGTGCATGTCGGTCCGCATGTCGCCCGGGTCGAATGCGTAGACCGACAGCGCCGGGTGCTCGGCGGCGAGCACCGCACTGAGCTGATCGAGGGCGGCCTTGGCCGAGCCGTAACCGCCCCAGCCCTCGTAGGCCTCGACGGCGGCGTCGGAGCTGATGTTGACGATCGCCGCATGGTCAGCCATCAGCGGCAGGACGTGCTGGACGAGCGCGAGCGGGGCGAGCACGTCGACCTGGTAGACACGCTCGAGCTCGGTGAGCGGGTAGTCGGCGAGAGCCGGCTGCGGGCTCGGGCCGAGGTAGCTGGCGTTGTTGATGAGCAGATCGAGCTGTCCGGCCCGGCTGACCGCGGTTGCCAGCTGTTCGCGGTGCCGCGGGTCGGCGACGTCGCCGGCGAGCACCACGGCGGACGGCAGCTCGCGCTGAACGGCGTCGAGTGCCTCCGCCCCGCGGGCGTCGAGGACGAGTGACCAGTTGCGTTCGGCCAGCGAGCGAGCCAGAGCGCGGCCCAGGCCACGTGACGCGCCAGTGATCAATGCGAGAGGCATGACGGGGAACTCCTTGCGATAGCGACGTTGTCAAGCCATCCTGATAGTTGAAGTCAACTTCAAGTCAAGGAAGATCGATGCTCACCACGGACTTGCTCACGGTCGGCGAGGTGGCGCACCGCAGCGGCTTCGCCCCGTCAGCGCTTCGCTTCTACGAACGCCAGGGCCTCGTGCACGCGACGCGGACGTCCGGCGGCCAGCGTCGTTACGAACGCAACGTGCTGCGACGCCTCGCGTTCATCCGCGCGGCACGCAACGTCGGCCTGACCCTCGACGAGGTCGCGGCCGCCCTCGACACGCTGCCCGACAAGCGCACGCCGACAAAGGAAGACTGGTCGCGGCTGTCACGGACGTGGCGGCAGCGGCTCACCGACGAGATCGCCGCACTGACCAGGCTCCGCGACGGGCTCGAGTCGTGCATCGGCTGCGGCTGCCTGTCACTGCGCAGCTGCGCGTTCTCGAATCCGCAGGACCACTTCGCGCAGACCGGGCCCGGTGCGGCCTTGTTGCCCGAGCGCCTGCGCCAGCCGACGGGACGCTAGCCCGCGGACGCCAAGCCCTCGATCACCTCGGCGCCGGGCAGCTCGGCGAGCGACGCCGGCGGCAGCGCCAGCTTCGAGCGCCGCACGCCGCTGCCGATGACGACGACCTCGCGACGCAGCACGGCGCCGTCGATGAGGATCGGCCAGTCGGCGGGCAGCCCGATCGGAGTGATGCCGCCGTACTCCATCCCGGTCAGGCGCACCGCGTCGTCCATCGCGGCGAACGACGCCTTGCGAGCACCGAGGCGACGGCGCACGACTCCGTTCACGTCGGCACGCGTCGTCGCGAGCACCACGCATGCCGCGTAGGACGTCACGTCGCCGCGACGGCCGGCGATGACGACGCAGTTCGCCGAGTCGTCCATCGACACCGCATACCGCTCGCAGAACGCCGCGGTGTCGGCGAGCGAGGGATCGATCGGCGCGACGACGACGTCGGCCAGCGAGGGCCGCGAGTGCACCGCGTCCGCCACCGGGGCGGCGACCAGATCGGCGCTGACAGCGCGCCATTCGAGCGAGCCAGGAGCGAGCATCCCCGTAGTCTGGCCTAGGTGAAGGTCGACATCGTGAGCCGGGTTCTCCCCGGGATCGGCGTGTGCCAAGAGGTCGGGCTTCGCAACGGCCGCCGCATCGGCATCGTCACCAGGCGCAACGGGCAGCGCGAGCTGGTGCTGTACGACGAGGAAGGCGACGGCGCCGCCGACACGATCGCGATGAGCGACGACGAGGCCAATGCCATCGCCGAGATTCTCGGAGCCCCGCAACTCACCGTCCGGCTGGCCATGCTGCAACGGCAGGCCGACGAACTGATCGTCGAGCAACTGCCCGTCCCACCGGACTCCCCGTTCGGCGACCGGCCGCTCGGTGACACCCAGGCGCGTACCCGCACCGGCGCCTCGATCGTCGCGATCCTGCGCCACGGCGCCGCCCTGCCGTCCCCCGCGCCGGACTTCGTGCTGCACACCGGCGACCTGGTCGTGACGGTGGGCACGCAGGACGCGGTCGATCAGCTGGCGCGCATCCTGGACGGAACCGCCGGCACCGCCGGCTGAGGACCGTGATTCTGGCGTCGAGCGGCAGCACGCAGACGCACGCGGCCGTCCTGCTCGTCGAACTCGGAGCGATCCTGTTCTCGCTCGGCATCCTCGGCCGCATTGCCCGCCGGCTCGCGATACCGGTGATCCCGCTCTACCTCGTCGCCGGGCTGTTCTTCGGTCAGGGCGGTGTGCTGTCGCTGTCGGCGAGTCACGACTTCATCCAGACCGCCGCCGACATCGGCGTGATCTTGCTGCTGGTCATGCTGGGGCTCGAATACTCCGCGAGCGAACTGCGGTCCAGCCTGCGCGCGCAGGCGCCGATCGGCGTTCTCGACGGGCTGCTCAATGCGCTGCCCGGTGCGGGGTTGGCGCTACTGGCGGGATGGGGAGCGACGGCGGCCGTGGCGCTCGCCGGCATCACCTGGGTGTCGTCCTCCGGGGTGATCGCCAAGACGCTCGGCGATACGGGGCGCCTGGGCAATCGCGAGACGCCCGCGATCCTCGGCGTGCTGGTGATCGAGGATCTCGCGATGGCGCTGTACCTGCCATTGCTGACCGGCCTGCTGGCAGGCGGCGGCGCGCCTCGGATCGCTCTCGCGGTCGGGATCGCGTTCGCCACGGTCACGGTCGTACTCGTCGTGGCGACCCGGTTCGGACGCCACGTCACCGCGCTCGTCTCGGCGAAGGACAGCGAGTCGTTGCTGCTGGGCGTTCTCGGCCTGACGCTGCTGGTGGCGGGTCTGGCCGAGCAGCTCAAGGTGTCCGCAGCCGTGGGCGCGTTCCTGGTCGGTATCGCGGTATCCGGCACGGTCGCGCAGTCGGCGATCGAGGTGCTCTCGCCGCTGCGCGACTTGTTCGCCGCTGCGTTCTTCGTGTTCTTCGGCCTGTCCACCAACCCGGACTCGCTGCCCGGCGTGCTGCCACTCGCGCTGGCGCTGGCGGTGGTGACGACGTCGACGAAGATGCTCGTCGGCTTCGTCGCGGCTCGGCGGGCAGGTGTCAAACGGCGCGGGCGGTGGCGTGCGGCCGTTGCACTCATTCCGCGTGGCGAGTTCTCGGTGGTGGTCGCGGCGCTCGCGGTCGGCGCCGGTGCGGAGGCGCGGCTGGGCCCGCTGACCGCGTGCTACGTACTGCTGACGATCTTGCTCAGCGCTGCTGTGATCAGGCTGCCCGACCGGCTACGTCCCGAACGTAATGTGGCGTCATGAGCATCACGAGTGTCGACGCCCTGGTCGAGCGACTGCTCCGCACGCACGACACGATCGCGGTCGTCGGCGCGAGCCGTGATTCCGGCAAGGCAGCGCATCTGATCCCGTTGCGGATGCAGCAGATGGGCTGGCGGATCATCCCGGTGAACCCCTACGTCGACGAGCTGTTCGGCGAGAAGGCATATCCGACGCTGGCCGATGTCCCCGAGCCGCTCGGCTTGGTGGACGTGTTCCGGCCGTCGGCGGACACGCCCGACGTGGCCAGGCAAGCTGTCGCTGCCGGCGCGACGGCACTGTGGCTGCAGCTCGGCATCGTCTCGCAGGAGGCACGCGAGATCGCGGCGGCGGCCGGCATCGACTACGTCGAGAACCGCTGCCTGGCTGTCGAGCGAGCGAAGCTCGACCTACACGCGCCGGTTCGCTGAGCCGCCGGCGAAGCCGACCACCTGCCGGGCGACCAGGCGCAGCGCCTCGGCGATGTGGTCGAGCAGTGCGCCGCCCTCGGCGAACACCCGATCGGCCGAGTTGACCGCGACTCCGAACGGTGTGGGCCAGCCGCGCAAAGCATGGATCGTCGAGCGCAGCGACACGAGCGTGGTCCCGCAGGCCTGCCAGCCGGCCGCGGTGACGATCGTCCCGACAGCACGCCCGTCGAGGTAGGGCCGGGAATCACCGCGCAGGGCCTCGAGGTGGTCGAGGCCGTTCTTGACCAGCCCGGACATGCCGCCGTGATAGCCGGGCGTCGCGATGATCAGCCCGTCGGCGGCCCCGACCGCGCGGGTCAGCTCTGCGGCGTCGTCACCGGCGGGCTCGTCGTCAGCCGTATAGCTGGGCAGCTGGGCGAGGAACGTCC
>DASXRA010000411.1:0-1537 GCA_036506855.1 Jatrophihabitantaceae bacterium | reverse complement strand
GTGACGTAGTCGCCGAGGATCTTGCCCTCGACCACGTAGTCGGGTTGCCAGCCGAACGTGTACGGATGCGCCTTGGGCTGGTCCCAGCAGCTGCATCCGGACGCGACGAACAGATCCGGCACGCGCTCGCTGTTCAGGAAGTCGACGACCTTGGTGTGGGTCGGCGTGCCGAGCGCACCGATCACCGCGAACACCTTGTCCTGCAGGACGAGCTGCTTGGTCAGCGTGACGGTCTGCGTCGGGTTGTACGCATCGTCGAGGTACTTGAGCGTGACCTTGCGCCCGTTGACGCCGCCGTTGGCGTTGACGTAGTTGAAGAACGCCTGGGCTGCCGGGGCGATCTCGCCGTAACCGGGCGCGGCCGGGCCGGTCAGCGGCTGTGTGGAGCCGATCGTCACCGTCGTGTCGGTAACCCCCGGGACGTTCTTGGAACCACCCCCGCCGCTACTGCACGCGGTGAGTGTGAGCGCGACGGCCGCAGCAACAGCGGTCGCCGCTCGCAGGCGGGTAATCGCAATCATCCTTGCGCCTCCTACTAGAACGGCATTCGGATTTGGTGCACTGTAGTGAGCGCGATCAGTCCGCGCGAGTACTTGCCGGTAGTCGTCGGCGAATCGTGATGCTGAGGGCCCGGCTCACCCGGACGACTCCCGCTTGCAGGCCGCCGGGGAACAACACGATCACGGCAATGAGCACCGCGCCGTAGATGACCAGCGGCAGGTTCGCGTAGACCGAGCGCGACAGGTGGGCTGACTGGGCCAGATCTGTCGACCAAGTCGGCAGCAGCGTGACGATCACCGAGCCGTACACCGCGCCGGCGAGGCTGCCCAGCCCGCCGACCACCGCCGCCGTGAGCAGAGCCAGCGACAGGCTGAGCGGGAACGCGCCCGGCGCGGCCAGGCTGTTGACGTAGGCGAGCAGGCCGCCACCGAGGCCCGCGCACGCCGCGCTGATGGTGAACGCGAGGACCTGCGTGCGGGCGACGTGCACGCCGGACAGCGCCGCCGCGTCCTCGTCCTCGCGGACGAGCCGCATGTCGCGCCCGATCCGGCTGTGCACCAGATTGGCCAGCAGGAACAAGGTGATGATCAGGCACAGCCCGCAGATCCATGCCTGCCATCGCTCGAGCGGAAACGTCTCGCCCAGCGACAGCGGCGGGGGCGTCGGCGCGACGGTTAGGCCGTTCGTGCCGCCGAGCGTCTCACGCAGGCGGTGGTAGTTCGCGAGTGACGGCAGGCCGACCGCGAGCGCCAAGGTGGCCCCTGCCAGGTACGGGCCACGAAGCCGGGCGGCCGCCACGCCGACGAGCACGCCGACAGCCGCGGCGACCGCTGTAGACGCGACGAGCACCACGCCGAGCTTCCAGTGCTGGTGCTCGAGCAGCAGCGCGGTGGAGTACGCGCCGACCGCCATCAACGCGCCGTGGCCGAGCGAGATCTGCCCGCTGAGCCCGGACAGCACCGTCAACCCCGCGGCTGCCGTGGCCGTGTAGGAGATCTGGGCCAGCTGCAGGTCGTGGAACGGGCTGAGCGAGATC
>DASXRA010000410.1:0-2371 GCA_036506855.1 Jatrophihabitantaceae bacterium | reverse complement strand
CCCGGACCGCATGACGCTGTTCATCGTTGCCGCCGAGTGGCCCACGGCGATGACCGATCCGGCAGCGCGAACCGGCCAGCTGCTCATGGTCGACGCGCCTGCCCCCGGCGCCGGCTGGCCCTAAGGGGCTGTCGGCTTGGTGATCATCGCACCGCCTCAGGGCTTCGGGCTGCTCGCCTGCTGCTGGCGATCATGTGCAGATCGACTGGTCCCGGCCGTCCATCATGCACATGATCGCCGTGCGGCGCGGCACCCTGCGCGCAGTTGGTCGACCTGGACAGCCGTGGATGTGCGCTGGGACGCACTTGCGGCAGAGATGATCAAGACCTAGCAGGGCGAGGAACGCGCAGCCGGCGCGTGAGACCGTCACATTCGTGGGGCGACGTTCGTCCTAGGGGTGTGGAGATGAGTAATAGCGACTGGCTTGCCCAGCAATTCGAGACATACCGCCCGCACTTGCGGGCCGTCGCATACCGGATGCTCGGCTCGCGCTCCGAGGCCGACGACGCGATTCAGGAGTCGTGGCTGCGGCTGGCTCGCAGCGACTCCGACGCTATCGACGACATGCGCGCGTGGCTGACGACGGTCGTGGGCCGGATCTGCCTCGACATGCTGCGCGCCCGCCGCGCGAGCCGCGAGCAGTACGTGGGCAGCTGGCTGCCGGAACCGATGCTCGACCAACAAGGCCCGGCAGAGCATGCCGAGCTCGCCGACTCGGTAGGCATGGCCCTGCTCGTCGTACTCGAGACGCTCACGCCGGCGGAGCGGCTGGCGTTCGTCCTGCACGACGTCTTCGCCATGCCGTTCGACGAGATCGCGACGGTGCTCGACCGGACGCCCGATGCTGCCCGGCAGCTCGCCAGCCGTGGCCGCCGGCGGGTGCAGGATGCGCCGCAGCCTGACGCCGACCTCGTCCAGCAGCAGCGGGCGGTCGACGCGTTCCTGGCCGCCGCACGCGACGGTGACTTCGACGCGCTGGTGGCCGTGCTCGATCCGGACGTGACGTTCCGCATCGACGTCGGCCCGGTGGGCGCTCCGCGTGCCCGCAAGCCGCTGGTCGGCGCCGAGGCGGTGGCGCGCGAGGTGCTCGCGTCCGCGCCGCGGTTCATCCGCGGAGTGCGCCCGGCAATCGTCAACGGCAGCGCCGGAGCGGTGTTCGGCGACCCCACGCATCCGGCCGGCGTCATCGGCATGACCGTGGTGGACGGCCGGATCGTCGAGATCGACATCGTCGCGGACCCGGCAAAGCTGCCGCGCTGAAGCGGTCCGGGAGTGGCCGGGAACGGACATTGGCGTGAACCAGCCACAAAGGGTGCTTACCGAGCGGCTCGCCGCGCGGGATCCTGACACGGCCAGCGCGTCGATGGGAGACCGCCATGCCGACAGTCCGCACCACCATCATGACCGCGGTCCTCACCGCGACGGCGACCGCGGTCGTCCCGGCGGCGACGGCAGGTGCGGCGCCGACCGGGGCAGGCGCGGCACCGCGCGCTGCGGTCGCCTACCAGAACCTGAAGCTGCCGGACGGCCACGCGACCGTCTACTCCGACGGGTTGGCCGAGGTGTTCCGCGACTCGGGCGGCACTGAGTTCCGCTGGGTTCCGCTCACAACCTCGGATGGCGCGACCAGTAACGCGCTGCCGGCCAAGGGACAGGTGCTTGCCGACCTGGCTCGCGGGCCCGCCGCCAAGTTCCGCCAGAGCGAAGTCGTGGTCATTTACCGCGACGGCGTAACGGCATCGCCGACGACGCCGCACACGAACCAGGCGAAGCTCAACGAGACCCTGGCCGGGCTCGGCGTCGACCGCGCCCATCAGCTGTTCAGCGATGCGGCCGATCTCGGCGCGCAGCGCGCGACGGCCGAGCGCGCGGTCGGCCACCCGCTGCTGGGCTTCGAGCACGCGTTCGTGCTGCACCTGGCCGCCGCTTCCGTGCCGGCGGCGGTGGCGACCCTGCGCGCCAGCGCGGACGTCGAATACGCCGCGCCGAACTGGACGGTGACCTCGACCGCGACGCCGCCCACCCCGGTCCCGGCAGCCAATGCCCAGGCCCGGGCCCAGGCCCAGGCACAAGCCGTCACCGCCAGCGGCGTCCCGTCCAACTATGTGTTGACGACGAGTGCGCAGAGCTTGCTGAACCACCCCGGTGTCAACGCCGTCTCGGCGTTCTCCGCGATCGCGGATCGCTTCCACCAACTGCCGGGCGAGGGCGAGACGATCACGAACGTCTCGCTGGGTGACCTCGACGACGCGTCGGCGGCCGCCGACCCGAACGACCCGTGCAACTTCTACGCGGCCAACTACGGGCCGACGACCGAGGTCATCGACGGGCAACGCTACATCGACTGGCCGTCCATGCCGCTCATCCCGAC
>DASXRA010000409.1:0-7516 GCA_036506855.1 Jatrophihabitantaceae bacterium | reverse complement strand
ACCCCGCCGACGGCGACGCCACCCTGCAGCTCGTCATCGTCAACGACGGCCACGACCCCGATCGACTCGTCGGGGTACGCACGCCGCAGGCCAACGAGGTCCGGTTGTTCGCCAATGCCGCCGACGCGGACGCGGCCGGCGCAGCGGCCCCGACGTCGAGCGCATCCGCCGAGCCTTCATCGTCGGCGGCGACACCCAGTCCGACTGAGTCCACGTCCGCTCCTGCCCCGTCCACGCTCGAGTCGCTCGACCTGCCTGCCGGCCGCGCGGTCTCGATCGGCTACTCGCCTGACCTTGCGGTGATCCAGCTACACGGGTTGACCAGCGCCCTGTTCCCGGCAGAGTCGTTCCCGATCACGTTCCAGTTCGCGGGCGCGGGCACGGTGACGTTCACGGTCGCGGTGCACCTCGCGCCAGGCCCGTCCACGACGCCGACAGAAAACATCAAGCTCACCGCAGACGCCTGAACCGAACGCCATGAGCGGGCAGGCTGTCGCGGTCGTAACCGGGGCCAACCGCGGGATCGGGCTCGAGGTGTGCCGGCAGCTTGCCGGCGTCGGCTACGCGGCAGTGCTGGGCTCACGCGATCCGCGCAAGGGTGAGCAAGCGGCCGCGGAGCTCGGCGACCCGAACGTCGTTGCCTGTCAGCTCGACGTCTCCGACGACGCCAGCGTGCAGGCGGCAGCCGCGTGGGTCACCGAGCGGTTCGGACGCTGCGACGTCCTCGTGAACAACGCCGCGATCCTCTACGACACGTGGGCAAGGGCCGAGACGGCCGACCTGGACGTCATCCACGAGGCGATGGAGACGAACCTGTTCGGCGCGTGGCGGACCACGTTGGCGCTCCTGCCGATGCTGCGTGACGCCGAGCACGGCCGCGTCGTCAACGTGTCGAGCGAGGCGGGCTCGTTGGCGTCGATGGGCGGCGGTACACCCGCGTACCAGATCAGCAAGGCCGCCCTGAACGCCCTGACCCGCACGCTCGCCGGCGAGTTGCGCTCGGCCCGGATCCTCGTCAACGCGATCTGCCCGGGATGGGTGGCGACCGACATGGGCGGACGGGGCGGGCGGCCGGTCAGGGACGGCGCCGCCTCGGTCGTCTGGGCGGTGACGCTGCCCGACGACGGGCCGACGGGCGGCTTCTTCCGCGACGGCCGGCCGGTGCCCTGGTGAGTTCGGGCGCGGCGTCGGAATTCTGTCGGTGGCCCGCCCTACGTTGACGGCGTGACGAAACCCAGCGCGCGACGTGCCGCGCCGTACCGGTGCGACGAGTGCGGCGCGTCGTCCGCGCAATGGGTCGGGCGGTGCCCCGAGTGCCAGGCGTGGGGCACGATGTCCGACGGTTCGCCCGCGCGCACGAACGCTGTGCAGCCGGGTCCGGTGCAGCGGCCGGCTCGCCCGATCGCCGAGCTCGATCCTGACGTCGCCCGCGCACGTCCCACCGGCGTCGCCGAGCTCGACCGCGTGCTCGGCGGCGGGCTGGTGCCCGGGTCGGTCGTGCTGCTCGCCGGCGAACCGGGGGTCGGCAAGTCCACCCTGCTGCTCGATGTCGCGCGTCGGTTCGCCAGCTCCGGGCAGCGCGCACTGATCGTCACCGGTGAGGAGTCACCCGCACAGGTGCGGCTACGGGCCGAACGCACCGGCGCCGTGCACGAGTCGCTCTACCTCGCCGCCGAGAACGACCTGGGTGCGTTGCTGACGCACGTCGACGACGTGGCGCCGGGGCTGCTCGTCGTCGACTCGGTCCAGACGATCTCGACCGACACCGTCGACAGCTCGTCCGGCGGCGTCCCGCAGATCCGGGCGGTCGCGGCAGCGCTGATCGCCGTCGCGAAGGAGCGCGGTATCGCCACGGTGCTCGTCGGCCATGTCACGAAGGACGGTTCGGTAGCCGGGCCGCGGGTGCTCGAGCATCTCGTCGACGTCGTCTTGCACTTCGAAGGCGACCGGCACACGTCGCTTCGCCTCATCCGCGCGACGAAGAACCGCTACGGCCCGGCGGACGAGATCGGCTGCTTCGAGATGCGCGAAGACGGCATCGTCGGGCTGGCTGACCCGTCCGGGCAGTTCCTGTCCGAGCGCGCGACTCCCGTCGCGGGCACATGCGTCACGATCTGCATCGAGGGCAAGCGGCCGCTCGTCACCGAGGTGCAGGCGCTGGTGGCCCGATCGCCCACCGGCGGCACGCCGCGGCGATCGGTCACCGACCTCGATTCGGGACGCGTCGCGATGCTGCTGGCAGTGCTCGCCCGCCACGGTGGCATCGCCTTCGGCGACTTCGAGGTGTACGCGGCGACGGTCGGCGGCATGCGGGCGACTGAGCCCGGCAGCGATCTGGCCATCGCGCTCGCGCTCGCCTCGGCGGCGCGCGACGCCCCGCTGCCGCAGACGCTCTGCGCGATCGGCGAGGTGTCGCTGTCCGGCGACGTCCGGCGGGTCGGCGGCCTGGAACGGCGCCTCGCCGAGGCCGCTCGCCTGGGCTTCACCGTGGCGCTCGTGCCTGGCGGGCACGACGGCGGGTCGCTGCGCTCGGCGGCGGTCCACGGGATCAGGACGTTGCCGGTCGACACGCTGCCCGCGGCCCTGGCGGCCGTGGCGAACATGCGCAGCCGGATCGGCGAGGGGCGCCGTCCGGCCCTGCGAACGGTCCAGGGCGGTGGTGCCTCGGCCTGAGCCGGACCGGGCCGCCCGCCCTGGCCGGGTTGGCCGGGTTGGCCGGCGACGCCCTTAGCGCATTTGACTGGCCAGCCGACCTAGACTGAAGTCTCGACTCGGGCTGATAGTAGGGAGCGGGCGTGCCAACCAGCGAGCGCGACGACGCGCTACGGCTCGTCCTGGCGACCGTCGCTCCCGGAACCTGGCTGCGCGACGGACTCGAACGCATCCTCCGCGGCAACACGGGCGCCCTGCTCGTCATCGGATCGGACAGCATCGTCGAGTCGCTGTGTACGGGCGGGTTCCCGCTGGACACCGAATCGTCCGCCACGCGGCTGCGCGAGCTGGCGAAGATGGACGGCGCGGTCGTGCTGTCGTCCGACGGGTCACGCATCCTGCGGGCCGCGACCCACCTGATGCCCGACCCGTCGATCGACACTGACGAATCCGGCACGCGCCACCGCACGGCGCAGCGCGTCGCGATCCAGACCGGGCACCCGGTCATCTCGGTGTCGCAGTCCATGCGGATCATCGGGCTCTACCTGGGCCACCGGCGCTACGTCCTGGAGAGCAGCGGCGAACTGCTCGGGCGCGCCAACCAGGCCATTGCCACGCTGGAGCGCTACAAGGCTCGCCTGGACGAGGTCTCCAACACGCTGTCGGCGCTGGAGATCGAGGATCTCGTGACGGTCCGCGACGCCGCCATGGTGTCGCAGCGGCTGGAGATGGTGCGTCGCATCGCGGACGAGATGACCGGCTACGTCGTTGAGCTGGGCACCGACGGCCGCCTGCTCGCGCTGCAGCTCGAAGAGCTGATGGCCGGCGTAGACGCCGACCGCGACCTGATCGCGCGCGACTACCTGCCGGGCGGGCGGCACGGGCGCACCTCCGCTCAGGTACTCACCGAACTGGCCGACCTGTCGGCCACCGACCTGCTCGATCTCGGACTGGTCGCGCAGGCAATGGGCTTCGCCGGCGGCACCGACGCCCTCGACGGCGTCGCCAGCCCGCGCGGCTACCGGTTGCTCGCCCGCGTCCCGCGGCTGCCGGGCAGCATCCTCGATCGCGTCGTCGAGCATTTCGACGGCCTGCAGAAGCTGCTGGCGGCGACCGTCGAGGATCTGCAGAGCGTCGAAGGAGTGGGCGAGTCGCGCGCCCGTAGCGTCCGCGAAGCCATCTCGCGCCTCGCCGACGCGTCGATCATCGACCGCTACCCCTAGCCACTACGGCTTGATCGTGAACTTCGCGTCCGCGGACTCCATCTTGCCGAGGTGCACGCGCAGCGTGTAGACGCCGGCTCCGACTCGCTGCCGGCTACCCGCGCACTCCGGCCGCGAGGACAGCCCCGTCCACTGGATCGAACGACGCACCGGCTTGCGCGCCATCAGCGTGACCGGGCTGGTGCCCGGCTCCACCTGGCAGTCGTGACTGCCCCAGACCCGCGAGGCGCCGTTGAACACGATCAGCTCGATCTGCGAGTCCGACAGGTTGGCGATGCACGGCGCGGTACCGGTGTTGGTCACCTCGATCGCAAGCTCGGGCTGCTGCCCCACCCGGTAGCCGCCCGCCTGGGTCACGGCCGCGACCTTGAGCACGGACGGCACGCAGGAGACCGGCGCGACGCTCGTGCCGGCCGGCGTCGGCGACGTCGATGACGGAGCGTGGGTCGACGGAGCGCCGCCCGTCGGCTGGCCTGACGTCTTCTTGTTGTCGCCGGACATGAACACGACGTAGGCCGTCAAGGCGGCGAGTAACACGGCGGCGACGATCAGCAGACGCCGACGCCAATAGACGGACGTGGGCAGTGATCCGATCGGGCGAAGCATCGTCGCGACACCGTATCCGAAGTCGCACCGGCGGGCGCGCTGGCGGAGACTGACGCGGTGGATTTCACGTCGGCGCTGCTCGACTGGTACGCCGACTCGGCGCGTGAGCTGCCGTGGCGAGCGCGCGGCGTCACGCCGTGGGCAGTGCTGGTCAGCGAGGTCATGCTGCAGCAGACGCCCGTGTCGCGCGTGCTGCCCGCCTACGACGCGTGGCTCGCTCGCTGGCCGACACCGGCCGCGCTCGCGGCCGAACCTGCGGGCGAGGCAGTGCGGATGTGGGGGAAGCTCGGCTACCCGCGCCGTGCCCTTCGCCTGCACGCATGTGCCGTGACGCTGGTGCGCCGCTTCGACGGCCAGGTGCCCTCGGACCTCGACGCCTTGCTCTGCCTACCTGGAGTAGGCGCCTACACGGCACGTGCGGTTGCCGCGTTCGCGTTCGGCCAGCGCCAGCCGGTCGTCGACACGAACGTGCGCCGGGTCGTCGCCCGGCTCGTTGCCGGACAGGGCGAGGCGGGTGCGCCGGCGCCGGCGCGCGATCACGCGTCCGTCGCGGCCCTGCTGCCGGACGCTCCGGCGCGGGCGGCCCGGGTCAGCGTCGCGCTGATGGAACTCGGCGCGCTCGTGTGCACCGCGCGGGCGCCGCGGTGCGCGACCTGCCCGCTGCGTGACGGCTGTGCGTGGCGGCTGGCCGGCTCGCCGGCCTACGGCGGCCCGCGGGCACGTCCGCAGCTTTTCACCGGCACCGACCGGCAGGTGCGCGGGTTACTGCTGGACGTGCTGCGCGGATCGCCCGGTCCGGTGGCCCGGGTCGCCCTCGACGTCGTCTGGCCGGACGCCGCGCAGCGCGACCGCGCTCTCGACGCGCTGATCGTCGACGGTCTCGTCGATCCGCTGCCCGACGGCCGGTTCGCGCTGCCCGCCTAGCTCGCGCAGAAGGGCCGCCTCCCGGATCCGGGAGGCGGCCCTTTCGCCGCGCTTTGTGCTACTCGCCGCTCACGACGTCCGCGGGCACGGCGACGTCCGGCACCGGTGCCGGCTTGGCCTCGCCGCGGAACGTGAACGTGCCGTTTTTCTCGTTGCCGTCCTCGGACGCGACCGCGTCGACGACGACGATCTGCCCCGGCGTGAGCTCGCCGAACAGGATCTTCTCCGACAGCGCGTCCTCGATCTCGCGCTGGATCGTGCGGCGCAGTGGCCGCGCGCCGAGCACCTGGTCGTAGCCCTTCTTGGCGAGCAGCTTCTTCGCCTCTGCGGTGAGCTCGAGTCCCATGTCCTTGTTGCGCATCTGCACGTCGAGCCGGGCGATCATCAGGTCGACGATCTCGACGATCTCGGGCTCGGACAGCTGGTGGAACACGATCGTGTCGTCGATGCGGTTGAGGAACTCGGGCCGGAAGTGCTGCTTGAGCTCGTCGTTGACCTTCTGCTTCATCCGGTCGTAGTTCGACGAGTCGTCGTTGGCCGCCTGGAAGCCCAGGCTGACCGACTTCGAGACGTCGCGCGTGCCGAGGTTGGTGGTCAGGATCAGCACCGTGTTCTTGAAGTCGACGATGCGTCCCTGACCGTCGGTGAGCCGGCCGTCCTCGAGCACCTGCAGCAGCGTGTTGAAGACGTCCGGGTGGGCCTTCTCGACCTCGTCGAACAGCACCACGGAGAAGGGCTTGCGACGCACCTTCTCGGTGAGCTGGCCGCCCTCGTCGTACCCGACGTAGCCCGGAGGGGCACCGACCAGCCGCGACACCGTGTACCGGTCGTGGAACTCGGACATGTCCAGGTGGATCAGGGAGTCCTCGTCGCCGAACAGGAACTCGGCGAGCGCCTTGGCCAGCTCGGACTTACCGATACCCGACGGCCCGGCGAAGATGAACGAACCGCCCGGACGCTTCGGGTCCTTCAGGCCGGCGCGCGTACGCCGGATCGCCTGCGACACGGCCTTGACCGCCTGCACCTGGCCGACGATCCGCTTGTGCAGCTCGTCCTCCATGCGCAGCAACCGAGCCGTCTCCTCCTCGGTGAGCTTGAAGACCGGGATGCCCGTCCAGGTGGCGAGGACTTCGGCGATCTGCTCGTCGTCGACCTCGGCCACGACGTCCATGTCGCCGGCCTTCCACTCCTGCTCACGCTTGGCCTTGTCGGCAAGAAGCGTCTTCTCCTTGTCGCGCAGGCCGGCCGCTTTCTCGAAGTCCTGGGCGTCGATCGCGGACTCCTTGTCGCGGCGCACCTCGGAGATGCGCTCGTCGAACTCGCGCAGGTCCGGTGGCGCGGTCATGCGACGGATGCGCATGCGCGAGCCGGCCTCGTCGATAAGGTCGATCGCCTTGTCGGGCAGGAACCGGTCGGAGATGTAGCGGTCGGCCAGCCCCGCAGCCGCGACCAGTGCGGCGTCGGTGATCGAGACGCGGTGGTGCGCCTCGTAGCGGTCGCGCAGTCCCTTGAGGATCTCGATGGTGTGCGCCACGGTCGGCTCGCCCACCTGCACCGGCTGGAAGCGCCGTTCGAGCGCGGCGTCCTTCTCCAGGTACTTGCGGTACTCGTCCAGCGTGGTGGCGCCGATCGTCTGCAGCTCGCCACGAGCCAGCATCGGCTTGAGGATCGACGCGGCGTCGATGGCACCCTCGGCGGCACCCGCACCCACCAGGGTGTGGATCTCGTCGATGAACATGATGATGTCGCCGCGCGTCCGGATCTCCTTGAGCACCTTCTTCAGGCGCTCCTCGAAGTCACCGCGGTATCTCGACCCGGCAACCAGCGAGCCGAGGTCGAGCGTGTAGAGCTGCTTGTCCTTGAGCGTCTCGGGCACCTCGCCCTTGACGATCGCCTGGGCCAGTCCCTCGACGACGGCTGTCTTGCCGACGCCGGGCTCGCCGATGAGCACCGGGTTGTTCTTGGTGCGGCGCGAGAGCACCTGCATGAGGCGCTCGATCTCCTTCTCGCGGCCGATGACCGGGTCGAGCTTGCCCTCGCGGGCGAGCGTGGTCAGGTCACGCGAATATTTCTCGAGCGCGCGGTAACGGGTCTCGGCCTGCGGGTCGGTG
>DASXRA010000408.1:0-2435 GCA_036506855.1 Jatrophihabitantaceae bacterium | reverse complement strand
AGCCATCCAGACCGGCCGGCTCAGCGCCGGCGAACGCGTGCCGTCGTCGCGGGCACTGGCCACTCACCTCGGCCTGTCGAGGGGGCTGATCCAGGACTGCTACGCCCAACTGCAGGCCGAGGGCTACCTGACATCGCGGGGCGGGTCGGCGACGCGAGTGGCTGCCACGCTGGCCGGGCCACGCCCGACCCCCGAACCCACGCCGGTACCGGACGGTCAGCCCCGCCTGATCGCCGACTTCCAGTCGGGCGTCCCTGACCTCGGGCTGGTTCCGCGAGAGGACTGGGCATGGGCGGTTCGCGAAGCATGCCGAAGCGCTCCGAACAGCGCGTTCGACTACGGCGACCCGCGCGGCGATCCGAAGCTGCGCGACGTCCTTGCGTCCTACCTGCGCCGGGTGCGAGCGGTCGACGCGCACGCCGACCAGGTCGTGGTCTGCGGCGGGTTCGCCCAGGGCCTCGGGATCGTCCTGCGCACGCTCGCACGCGACGGGCTCACCCGCGTCGCGTTCGAGGATCCGGGCTCGGTCGGCACCATCACGGCTGCGGCGAACGCCGCCGGCAGCGAGGCAGTCCCGGTCCCCGTCGACGAGCTCGGCATCGACGTCGCCGCTCTGGCTGCGAGCGGCGCACGGGTCGTCGTCCTCACGCCGGCGCACCAGTGGCCGACCGGAGTCGTCCTCGCCGCCGAACGCCGCCACCAGCTCGTCGCGTGGGCGCGAGAACGCGACGCGATCATCGTCGAGGACGACTACGACGCCGAGTTCCGCTACGACCGCGAACCCGTCGGGTCGCTTCAAGGACTGGCCCCGGATCGGGTCGTCGCCCTCGGCACGGTCAGCAAGTCGCTGGCCCCCGCCCTGCGGCTGGGATGGGCGGTGGTGCCGGTGCCGATCGCCGACGACGTCACCGCCGCGAAACGCGTTGCCGACCGCGGCACGCCTGGCCCCGACCAGCTCGCTCTCGCCAAGCTGATCGAGTCGGGCCGTTACGACCGCCACCTGCGCCGCATGCGTGCTGAGTACTCGAAACGCCGCGACGCGCTCGTCGAGTCCCTTGCCGCGCACGCCCCGCACATCCGCATCACCGGTCTCGCCGCGGGCTTCCACGCGGTCGCGCATCTGCCGGACGGAACCGACGAGCACGACGTCACCGCCCGGGCCGCCGCGCTCGGCGTGGGCATCTACGGGATGAGCAGGTACCGATCGACCCACGACACCGTGCCACCCCAGCTGGTGATCGGATTCGGCAACACCGGCCCGCGGGCGATCCACGCCGGCGTGAGTGCCATCGCCGGCCTGCTAGGCGGCGACGGGTGAGCGGCAGGCGAGCCAGCTGAGGAACGCGTCCGCGAGCGCCCGCTTCGCGTCGACCACCGGATCGAGCCCGGGCGTCACCGGCGACAGGGCTCCTGCGACACAGAAGCCGGCGTGCGCGGCGATGAGAGCGTCGAGTACGTGCGCGTCCACATTGCGCATCAGCGGATGCGCCTGCGCCATAGGGCTCGGGTCGGCACCCGTGACCGCGACGGTCGACAGGACGCTGACCAGATCGACGAGTGGATTTCCTCGGCGCGCGTGCGGCCAGTCGACGAAATACACCCGCTCGTCGCTCAGCAACACGTTGTGCGGATAGAGATCGAAGTGCACGAGGCTCTCGCCCCGCGCCGCTTCGAGGCCGTCGCGTTCGAGATCGAGTAGCAGCGCCAGGCGGTCGGCCGCCCAGCGTGACAGCAGGGGCAGACAGGCGCAGCCGCGCGTCGTCTCGCGCGACATGATTCCAGCCGCCGAGGCGCGGATGATCACGCGCGAGCGCGACCGGCGTGGCGCCGTCGGCAAGGCTTGCCAGCGAGGAGAGGATCCGGGCCAGCTCTGCCTCGTCGGACGGCTGCGCGGGCTCGCGTCCGTCGATGTCGTCGAACACCAGGCCGACCCACTCGCCGTCGTCGAACGATCCCCACAACCGAGGAGCGGGAACCGCGCCCGGAAGGTGTGCCGCGACAACGGCCTCGCTGCGGTGGAAACTCGCTTCGACCGGCCAGTCATCGCTGATCGCCTTGGCGAACACTCGTCGCCCGTTCGCCAACCTGAGCCTCGACGCAAGTCCGGGCGAGAAGCCGCCCGGCTGGCTGCTGGCGGACACCACCTGGCTGCCCGCGATCGCTTCGATCTGCTGACGAGCCGGCGCCGGAAGTTCGTTCCAAACAAGGCGCCGCTTACTTGTTGCTGCGATGACTACCTCCATTGGTGGACGCGCGGGACGTCGAGTTCGAGTGCGCGCTGTTCGCAGAGCTGACGTAACGCAGTGCTCCGGCCAGGGCGATGCCTGCGGCAGATGCCCAGGCGAGGGCCTGGTTGCTCAGCCGACCTGACTTCGCAGGCATCGCGTTGTGCGACGCGCCCGGCGGTGGTCAGCTCTACCACCGCGCCCGTCCCA
>DASXRA010000407.1:0-2296 GCA_036506855.1 Jatrophihabitantaceae bacterium | reverse complement strand
GACAGGCTGGACGAGAAGCTCGCTGTGCTGCGCGCGCATTGCGCAGAGGCCGGTCGCGACATCGACATCACCGTGCTCGACGTCCCGATCGTCGGCCGCGACCGCGAGCACGCCGCGTCGATCGTCGAACGGCTTCGCGGCCGGACGCCGGCCGCGGCGTTCGCCCGCCGCCACCACGCCGGAACGCCCGACGACCACCTCGGCCGGTACCGCGTACTCGCCGAGCGGGGCGTTTCGACCGTCTTTGTGGCCCTGCCCGACCTGACCGGACCGGACGACGTAGCGCGCCTCGCCCCGGTCGTCACCGCGTTCCGATGACGCGCGCGGGATTCTGATGAACGCACCCATGGCGAGCGGCGCACTGGTGCTGCTGCGCGGATCAAGCGCTGCTCCAGGCGTCGACGTCCTGACCGATGCGCCGGACGCCGACGCAGTCCGCGCCGAGCTCACCCGCGCCACCGGCCTGGACCCAGGCTGATCCGCCCGAGCGCGTCAACCTTGCAGCGTCACCCGCACAGTCGCCGGAGCCACGCCAGGTGCCGTCACGGTGACCGTCGCATGGTGGGTGCCGGACATCGTGTACAGGTGATCGCCGCCGATGGCATACAAACTGTTCACCGTGGCGGGCGTCGCGGCCGTTCCGGTGACGGTGCCAGGTGTGGTCGTGCCGTCGCCCCAGTCGATGCTGCTAGTCACCGCATCAGGCGCGAAGCCCGGCGCAGACAGCGAGGCGAGCGCACCGCTGACCTGCCCGCCGGAAACGGTCGGATGCGCGGCCGCCAGATCCAGTCGCCACGGCACCTTGGGCGACGGGTAGAAGTTCGTCCCGCGCGTCAGGAAGCGGGCGCCCTGTGCGGCGAGCCGATCGAGGAAGTCCTTGTACGCCGGGCCGGACGCAGTGCGCGCGACAAGCGGCGACCAGCCGAGCTCGGCGAGCGCGAGCAGCCGCGGGAACACCATGTAGTCGACGTCGCTGAGTGTCACGACGGTCTCGCCCCACATCGCGCCCTCGACGCCGATGACGTTGGCGTCGGTGACGCCGTCCACGTACGCGCCCGGATCCCAGTTGTAGAACTTGTCGACGTCGCAGCCTGCGCTGCCGCACGCCCAGGTCAGGCCGAGACTCGGCGGCACGTGCGACGCGTACTTCTGGTCGAGGTAGGTGTGGTTGGCCGGCGCCATCACGATCTTCATCTTCTTCTGGACAGCCTCGGTCGCGGTGATCGTGCCGCCGGCGGAGCCGGACGCCGGATTCCAGTACTCGGCCACCGAGCCTTCACGCAGTGCCGTGCCGACCCGGCTATCTCGGCCCATCCCATGACCGTCTTGCCGTGGCCGTTCACGACGCCGCCTTCCCGGTTGACGAGCGCCGCGTACCGATCCTGGCTGAGCAGCGAGGTGGGTACCTCGTCGCCGCCGAGGTGGTAGTACGGGCCGGGCGACATGGCGGTGAGCTGGTCGATGATCGCGCCCAGGATCGTCCACGTGTTGTTGCTCTCCGGGCAGAGCGCGCTGTAGCCCACGGCGCCGGTGAAGTTCCACATCGGCGGGTCCTTCGCGCCGCAGTTGATGTCCTGCGGGTGCCCGTCGAGCAGCGGGTTCGCCGTGTCGTTGTACTCGGACATGATGATCGCGTTGTTGTGGCCGGGCGTGTCGACCTCGGGCACGACCGTCATGAAATGCGCGGCCGCATAGGCGACGACGCTGCGGTAATCGTCTTGGGTCCAGAAGCCACCCGGGTCCATCGTCCGGCCGCCGGTACCGACCGACCCCTGGCTGCCGATCGCGGTCAGGTTCGGGAATCCGTTCATGGCGATACGGAATCCCTGGTCGTCGCTCACGTGCAGGTGCAGGGTATTGATCTTGTACTCGGCGGCCTGGTCGATGAGCCGCATGACGGCCGACGGCGGCTCGAAGTGGCGGGCGATGTCGAGCATGACGCCGCGGTAGCCGTAACGCGGGTAGTCGGTGATCCGGACGACCGGCATCGTCCACTTGGCCGTTACCGCGCTCGGGCTGTCGATCCACGGCGGCAGCAGTTGCCGGACGGTCTGCACCCCGTTGTAGAGGCCGTGCGGCGTCTTCGCTTGGAGCGTCAAGCCGGCCGGCGTCGTGGTGAGCTGGTAGCCCTCGCCGAAGCGGTCGGCTCCGAGCGTGCCCGGGTCGCGCAGCACCAGCGAGAGGTCACCCGCGGCGGGCTGTCCGGTAACCACGAGCAACGAGTAACCGGTCGCCGGACGCAGGTAGCCGGCGAGCGCCTGCGCCACCGGCAGCGCTGCGGCGGATTGCACCACGA
>DASXRA010000406.1:0-2936 GCA_036506855.1 Jatrophihabitantaceae bacterium | reverse complement strand
TGCCCGTCGCGGCTTCGACATCGCGCCAGTGCGGCAGCGCGCGGACGGCCAGCTCGACGTAGAACGGATCCGGGTAGGCGAAACGGAAGATGCGCGACGCGCCGTGCGACGCACCCCGCACGTGTCCGGGCTCGAACCGCTCGAGCAGGACGGTGTCAGCGCCTCGGGCGGCCAGCCGCCACGCGGCCGCCGAGCCCATCACTCCCCCGCCGACGACGACCACGTCGGCCTGTACCAGTGTCACCGCTCTGTCGTACCAGAGCGTGGAACACGCACGTGCCGCGAGGACTTCGATCTGAGCATGAGAGCTGTCATATACCGCGAAACTGGTCCGTCCGGCGTACTGCAGGTCGTCGATCGGCCGATCGCCGAGCCCGGGCCGGACGAGGTTCGTGTCCGGGTGCACCTGTCCGGCGTCAACCCGACCGACTGGAAGGCCCGCGAGGGCGGCGGCCGGCCGGCACCGTTCCGCGAGGTGGTGCCCAATCAGGACGGCGCCGGCGTGATCGACGCAGTCGGGCCCGGCGTCGATCCGGCACGAGTCGGCGAGCGGGTGTGGATCTGGGAGGCCGCCTACCGGCGCGCCGACGGAACCGCGCAGGAGTACGTCGTCCTGCCGTCCGTGCAGGCGGTCGGCCTTCCGGACTCCGCATCGTTCGAGCTCGGCGCGAGCCTCGGCATCCCGTTCCTCACCGCACACCGCTGCCTGACTGTCAACGAGGGAGGTCCCGAACGCCTCGCACCCGGCGCGCTCGACGGCCGCACCGTGCTGGTCGCCGGCGGCGCGGGTGCGGTGGGCAATGCCGCGATCCAGCTCGCACGCTGGGCCGGCGCGGCGGTGATCGCGACCGTGAGCAGTCCGGCGAAGGCCCAGCTCGCCAACGCGGCCGGCGCGAACGAGGTGATCGACTACCGGACGCAGGATGTCGTGGCCGAGGTCCGAGCGATCTCCAAGCGCGGCGTCGACACGATCGTCGAGGTAGCAGCCGCGAACGCGGACGTCGACGCGGCGGTGATCGGCCTGCACGGCACGGTCGCCGTCTATGCCAGTGGCGGCGGCGATCTCACGCTTCCGGTCAGGCCACTGCTGGCCCCCAACGTGCGCTGGCAGTTCGTGCTCGTCTACACCTTGCCCGACGCGGCCAAGATCGCGGGGATCGAGGGCGTACGCGCGGCGGTGGCCGATGGTGCGCTGCGCGTCGACGACGAGGCGGGCCTGCCGCTGCATCACTTCCCGCTCGAGCAGACGGCCGCGGCGCACGACGCCGTGCAGGCTGGAGCGGTCGGGAAGGTGCTGATCGACCTCTGACGATCTTCAGCGCAGCGAGTTCTGCAGCACGAGAACCCCGACGCCGGCCGCCAGCAGCAGGAAAACCACGACGGACATCATGATCACGATGTCGAGCATGCGGTCGTAGTCGCGCTGCGCATCGCGTTCGGGTGCGCCACGGGACCGCCAGGCGGCGAACGAACCTGCCACGTTCTCGGTTTACCCCGCGCTCGGCTGACTGACACTGCTCGCTCGTGATTGCAACCGGACCGTGACGATTTCTTCACTCGTCATGCCCCTGCGAACCATGACGTACCTCGCGGAACCCTCGATTCGGGGCGTCCGACGCCGCGGCTCAGGACGGCGGCCCCGTTGCCGATCAGGCAGACGTGGGGCCTTGCGGCGCACACCCGCGCCGCACATTCGGACGACGGATTCACGAGGACACCTGACATGCCTAGGACACGCCGCGCCGCCATCGCGATCAGCGCGCTCACCGGCGCATTATCTGCTGCCCTCCTCGTCACCGGACCGACATCCGCGTCGGCAGCAACCGGAAATCCGGTCGGCCTCCTGGAGAGCGCGACAGTGTCGACCACGCACGTCACCGTGACGGGCTGGGCCGCCGACCCGAGCTCGGCTGCGTCCATCCGGGTCGCCGTGACCCGTGACGGCGGCACAGTCACGACGGTCATGGCCAACCTCCGCCGAGACGACGTCGCGCTGGAGTTCCCGAAGTTCGGCAGCTGGCGCGGGTACACCGCGACCGTCACGGTCCCGGCGGGCACCCACACGGTCTGCGTGCGCGCGGCCAACGTCGGCCCCGGCACGACGACCCAGCTCGGCTGCCAGCCCGTCACGGTCGCCGGCACGCCGGTGCGCCCAGCGCTTCCGGTCGCAACACGCGTGCCGTTCGGCTATCTGGATCAGGCGACCTACGCGTCCGGCAAACTCACGCTCTCCGGCTGGTCCGTCGACCCGGACACGACGGCTGCGACCCTCGTCGACGTGAGCGTCGGCGGCGTCCGGCTCGCGTCGTCGATCGCCAGCCTGGACCGCCCGGACGTCGCCCTTGCCTTTCCCCGCTACGGCCAGCGCCACGGGTTCGTGGTGACCGTGCCGATGACGGCGCCTTCCTTGCATTTCAGCGCCTGCCTCATCGCGCTGAACACCAGCGCCGGCCCGAGCAAGCAGGTGGCCTGCCGGCTGGTCAGCGCCGCGCCCAGCCACGAACCGGCCGTGCTCGGCACCGCGGCCGCCGCCTCGGCGGCGATTGCCGTGCAGGCCGAGGCGATCGCGTCCGGTGCGGCTCGGCTGACCGAGTTCCCGACCAGCGCATCGGCCGCGGCGCGGATCGCGGTCGGGGCGCGGGCCCTGCTGGAGCAGGCGACCGGGCACCGGGCAGCTCCCAAGCCGAAGGCCGGCGTGCCGGCGTTCCAAGTCGTGACGCCGGCCAAGCCGGTCGACGAGCAGGCCGTCATGGGACCGACGCCAGATCTCGGGTCGTACCCGGCGGCGCACGGCGGGCGTACCGGCTCCTCGGGCGCGACAGCCGTGTACCACGGCGACCCGCTGCCGACACCGTCCAGCGCCGGGGTCGGGATGGCCGGCGCGGCGCCGATGCTGCCCGCGAACGGGGTCACGGTCCGTCCGTCGCTGCCGGGTT
>DASXRA010000405.1:0-4356 GCA_036506855.1 Jatrophihabitantaceae bacterium | reverse complement strand
GCGATCCTCCCGAACGGAGACGAACGCCGCGCACAATACCGACACGCGATGACATCGCGGCGAGTTCAGGATTCGATGCCGGGCGTGCCGTCGGCGTCGTCGCGCGCCAGTTCGATCCCGCGCCGGGCGGTGAGCATCGTCAGGCTCGCCTGCACCTGCGCGCGGCTCGTCTGACGGCGGATGTCGAGGGGGAGGCGTCCCCACACGGCATCGACGATCTCTTCAGCCGTGACGTTGCTGACTTCCTCGTCGCGCTCGCGGGCGTCGCGGTCGTGCCGCGAGAGCGCGTCGCCGATCCACCCGCGCAGCTCCGTCCTGTCCACGGCCGAAGTTTGCGCGACGGCGCCCCACCGTGTCGAACCCGGGGCGACCTCAACTCGTCGAGGGCAGGCCGAGGCTCGTGATCAGCGCGACGATCTCAGTCGCAAGCTGCTCGTTCGCGCACGCGACGGTGGCTGTCGAATCTGCGTCGTGGCTCTCTCCAGACCGGCCGTACACGAACGCCCCGGCCTCCCGTGCCAGCAGTACGCCAGCAAGGGTGTCCCACGGCTTGTTGCTGAGCATCACGGCAGCGTCCACCTTGCCTTCGGCCAGCCAGGCCAGGTCGAGAGCTGCCGTGCCAAGCATGCGGATTCGCTGAACTCGCAATGCCAGTTCTTGCGTCAGCGCGAGTCGGTCGAGGTTCTTCGCCGCGTCGTTGCCGGTGGCGTACTCGCCGACAGCCACGATGGCTTCTCTGAGGTCACGTGTGCGGCTGGTACGTAGCCGCGTGTTGCCGAGGTAAGCGCCCCGACCGACGACCGTCCGATATCGCGAATCCAGAAATGGCAGGTCGATCACTCCGAGGACGGTGCTCGCCCCGTCGACCAGTGCGAGCGAGATCGCGCACAACGGAAGACCGCGGACGTAGTTCGACGTCCCATCGGTCGGATCCAGCGTCCAGACCAGGTCGGAACCGCTCGATCCACCGCCGATTCCTTCTTCTTCGCCGACGAATCCGATATCGGGAGTCTGTTCGCGCAGGAACGCGCGTACGGCGCGCTCGACGCTCAAATCCGTCTCCGAAACCAGGTCGCGGTCGGCCTTCTCAACGATCACGCCTGGACGTCGTTGCCGCACGATGCTCGCGGCCCGCTCGACCGCCCCAAGCGCGATGCGTAGCAGTGCGTCTAGCGTCATGGCGGCGCTGATCACCGGTCAGCCCGGCTGCCGGACGAGGCGGAAGAACGCGCGAACCTCGTCCACGAACAGCTCTGGACGCTCGAACGCGGCGAAGTGGCCGCCCTTGTCGAGCTCGTTCCAGTAGCGGATGTCGGTGTAGCGCTTGGCCGCCCATCGGCGCGACGGGCGCGGGATGTCGTGCGGGAAGATCGAGCAGCCGGTGGGCACGTCGACGGTGTCGTCGGTGGCACGAGTGAACCACTCCGAGACCTGCCGGATGCTCTCCCAGTACAGCCGCGCGGACGAGGCGCCGGTGCCGGGCAGCCAGTAGAGCATCACGTCGTCGAGCATCTCGTCGCGACTCAGCACGTTCTCGACGTGGCCGCCGTGGTCGGTCCACGACCAGAGTTTCTCGACGATCCACGCGCACAGGCCGGCCGGCGAATCGACGAGCCCGTACCCGACCGTCTGCGGCTTGGTGGCCTGCTGCTCGGAGTACGCCGACTCGTGCGCCGCGGCGTACTCGAGCGCGGTGAGGGCCGCCTGTTCCGCGGACGTGAGGTCGCCGAACGTCGCCGGGTCGGGTGCCGCGATCGGCGGGTTGAGGTGGATGCCCGCCAGGTGCTCGGCGTCCTGCTGGCCGAGGCTCGTGGTGATGCTCGTGCCCCAGTCACCGCCCTGAGCGCCGTAGCGGTCGTAGCCGAGCCGGGACATCAGCAAAGCCCAGGCGCCCGCGATGCGCTGGACGTTCCAGCCCGTCCGCGCCGGCTTGTCGCTGAACCCGTACCCGGGAAGGGACGGGCAGACGACGTGGAAGGCGTCCGAGGCGGCGCCGCCGTGTGCCGTCGGGTCGGTCAATGGACCGATCACCTTCACGAACTCGACGATCGAGCCGGGCCAGCCGTGCGTGATGACCAGCGGCAGCGCGTCCGAATGCGGTGATCGCGCATGGATGAAGTGGATGCCGAGCCCGTCGATCGTCGTCCGGAACTGGGGCAGGGCATTCAGCCGCGCCTCGGTGGCCCGCCAGTCGTACCCGTCGGCCCAGTATCGACATAGCTCTTGGACGTAGCCGAGCGGGACGCCTTGCGACCAGTCGTCTACCGTTTCAGCCTCGGGCCATCGCGTGCGGCGCAGGCGGTCGCGGAGGTCGTCGAGGTCGGCGTCCGGGATGTCGATGCGAAAGCTCGTCACGTCGTCGGACATGCGTGGTAAATCCTTCGCGTAGGAACGGGCCAAGTGGTTCGGTGAGCTGTCGACACGAATCATCCAGACGGGGAACGTAGTGGAATCGAGCAACATTTCGTGGTGGCGGGACGCGGTCGGCTATCAGGTCTACGTGCCCTCGTTCGCTGACAGCAACGGCGACGGCTGGGGCGACCTGGACGGCGTGACCGATCGCCTCGACCATCTCGTCGATCTGGGCGTCGACCTGCTGTGGCTCACGCCGTTCTTCAGCTCGCCGATGCGCGATCACGGCTACGACATCGGCGACTACCTGACGGTGGACCCGAGCTTCGGTGGCGACGCCGCGCTCGCCCGGCTGCTCGACGCCGCGCACGCCCGTGGGCTGCGCGTGATCGGCGACCTGGTCGTCAACCACACGAGCGACGCGCATCGCTGGTTCGCTGCCGCCTCGTCGTCGCGCACCGACCCGCACCGCGACTACTACATCTGGCGCGACCCGGGCGCCGACGGCGGGCCGCCGAACAACTGGCTGTCGCACTTCGGCGGACCGGCATGGACGTTCAGCCCGGCCACCGGGCAGTACTACCTGCACCTGTTCAGCCGCGAGCAGCCCGACCTGAACTGGCGCAACCCGCTCGTCGCCGCCGAGGTCGACGCCGTGCTCGAGCACTGGTTCGCCCGCGGGCTGGACGGCTTCCGCATCGACACCGCCGCCTACCTGATCAAGCATTCCGACCTGCCCGACAACCCGGCACTGCCCGACGGCGACCTTTCGCCGATCCGGGGCACCACCGCCGAGTGGCGCCGGCAGGATCATCGCTACGACATCCACCAGCCCGACGTCCACGCCATCCATGAGGGTTGGCGGCGCATCGCCGATCGGCACGGCGCCCTGCTCGTCGGCGAGGTCTACGAGCTCGAACCGCGCGCGTTGGCGGCCTTCGTCGACGGCGAGCGACTGCATTCGTCGTTCTGGTTCGGCCTGGTCGAGACCGACTGGGACGCCCACCGCATCCACACCATGACCGCCGCGGCGGCGTCCGCGTCGCCGAGGTTGTCGTGGGTGCAGGGCAACCACGACCGGCCGCGAGCGGCCAGCCGGTACGGCGGCGGCGAGCTCGGTCGCAGTCGCTCGCTGGCCCTGCACGTCCTGATGGCTTTGCTGCCCGGCACGTTCTGGCTCTACCAGGGCGAGGAGCTCGGCCTGCCCGACGGCGTCGTCCCGTCGGGGCAGGGCAGCGATCCGCTCGCCGCGGCCCAGCCCGACCAGAGTCGCGACGGCGCTCGGACGCCCATGCCCTGGACGCCGCAGCCCGGGCTCGGGTTCACGGACGGGCGCCCGTGGTTGCCGGAAGGCGGCCGGACGTCCGGCGAGACGGTCATGGCCCAGCTGAGCGACCCGGGCTCGCACCTGAACACGATTCGCCGCCTGGTGGCGGCCCGTCGCTGGGCGCTCCATCACGCGCCGGACGGCGCTGACACGCTCGTCGACGAGCCGCTCGCCGCCGACCTGTCTGCTTACCGGCGCGGTGAGCTGTGGGCGATCGTCAACCTGCACGACGTCGCGAGCAAGGAGGTCGACCTCCCCGCGCCGGCGATCTTCGACACCCACGACCCGTCGGTCAGCGTCGTGCAGCCGCGCACCGGCCGGGTCCAGCTGGAGCCCCGCCAGGCGCTGCTGCTCGCGCAGCCTTAACCCTGGTGGCGCGGCAGGCTGATCGATACGTCCGCTCCGCCACCGGGACGGTTCACCGCGCGTGCTGCCCCGCCGTGACGGCGCGCGATCGCGGCGACGATCGA
The DNA here is from genome assembly GCA_036506855.1 of Jatrophihabitantaceae bacterium. Lineage (GTDB taxonomy): Bacteria > Actinomycetota > Actinomycetes > Mycobacteriales > Jatrophihabitantaceae > DASXRA01. The sequence goes on along the minus strand of DASXRA010000405.1, from coordinate 207 downwards.
CAGCCCGAGGCCGGCGCCGCCGGCGCCCGTACCGGTCTGGTCGGCGCGGCTGAACCGCCCGAACGCTCGCGGCAGGAACTCGCCCGGGAAGCCGGGTCCTTCGTCGATGACGTGGAATTCGGCGGCATCGCCGACCCGGACGACGTCGAGGCCCACGGCGCCGGCACCGTGCAGCAGCGCGTTGTCGAGCATGTTGTGCAACGCCTG
>DASXRA010000404.1:0-1536 GCA_036506855.1 Jatrophihabitantaceae bacterium | reverse complement strand
GGCTCGGGGCTCGCCGGCACTGCCGACGACGTGCGCACGATGGTCGCGCGAGGGCTGGCGGCCAGCCCCGTGCGCGAGGTGCTGGTCGAGGAGTCCGTGCTCGGCTGGAAGGAGTTCGAGCTGGAGCTGATGCGCGATCGCGACGACAACGTGGTGGTCGTGTGCTCGATCGAGAACGTCGACCCGATGGGTGTGCACACCGGCGACTCGATCACCGTCGCGCCGGCGATGACGCTCACCGACCGCGAGTACCAGCACATGCGCGACGTCGCCATCGCCGTGCTCCGGGCGGTGGGCGTCGACACGGGCGGCTGCAACATCCAGCTCGCCGTTGATCCGCAGACGGGCCGGATGATCGTGATCGAGATGAATCCCCGTGTCTCGCGGTCGAGCGCCCTGGCGAGCAAGGCCACCGGGTTCCCGATTGCCAAGATCGCGGCCAAGCTCGCGGTCGGCTACACGCTGGACGAGATCCCGAACGACATCACCCGCAAGACCCCGGCCGCGTTCGAGCCGGCCATCGACTACATCGTGGTCAAGGTGCCGCGGTTCGCATTCGAGAAGTTCCCCGGCGCCGACCCGGTACTCACCACGCACATGAAGAGTGTCGGCGAGGCAATGTCGATCGGCCGCAACTTCACCGAGGCGCTCGGCAAGGCGCTGCGTTCGATGGAGACGCACGACGCGGGTTTCTGGACGCGTCCCGACCCCGACCTGTCCGACGACGCGCTGCGCGAAGCGGTAGCCACGCCGACCGACGGGCGGATCTACCGCGTCGAGCAGGCCATACGCCGCGGTATGGCGGTGGACGACGTCGCGCAGCTGTCAGGTATCGACCCCTGGTTCGTCGATCAGGTGGCGTCGCTCGTCGAGCTACGGGCCGAGCTCGTCGACGCACCGGCGCTCACGCCGGCCCTGCTGCGCAAGGCGAAACGGCACGGGATCTCCGACCGGCAGCTGGCCGCGCTGCGTCCCGAGCTCGCCGGCGAGGACGGCGTGCGGCTGCTGCGGCTGCGCGCCGGGATCCGGCCGGTGTACAAGGCCGTCGACACCTGCGCAGCCGAGTTCGCCGCCACGACGCCGTACCACTACTCGTCCTACGACGAGGAGACCGAGGTAGCGCCGCAGCCCGACCGGCCGAAGGTGATCATCCTGGGCAGCGGGCCGAACCGGATCGGGCAGGGCATCGAGTTTGACTACTCGTGCGTGCACGCGGTGATGGCGCTGCGCGACGCGGGTTATGAGACGGTGATGATCAACTGCAATCCCGAGACGGTGTCGACGGATTACGACACGTCCGACCGCCTCTATTTCGAGCCGCTGACCGCCGAGGACGTGATCGAGGTGATCCGGCGCGAGCAGACCAACGGCGAAGTGGTCGGCGTGATCGTGCAGTTCGGCGGGCAGACGCCGCTCGGCCTGGCCCAGCGGCTGAAGGACGCCGGCGTCGCCGTACTGGGCACCCAGCCCGAGGCGATCGACCTCGCCGAGCACCGCGGAGCGTTCGGCCGGGTGCTGCGCGACGCGGGCCTACCC
>DASXRA010000403.1:0-4246 GCA_036506855.1 Jatrophihabitantaceae bacterium | reverse complement strand
CCACGGCCGCAGATCCCAGATTCTGGTGGCGCGCCGTGGCCACAGCGGCTCATGGCGAGCCAAAGGCATCTGGCCGGCTCCCCCGCCGATATCGCGAGCTTTCGGACGATGGCTGGTGATTTCAGCGGGGGAGCGGGCTCGCGCGGGCCGTCGGGCTCGGCCTTCGGCCACCCGGGCGACCACCCGCTATCGGCGCCGGATCACCAGCACCGCTGAGTCGACGGACGGCGGTGGCCGGAACGCCGACCTTGCCGCAGCAGCGTTCCTCAACTGGCAGGGCGGCATCACGCTCACCACCGCAACGCCGTCCGCCGTCCTATGGCCCGCTGGCTGAGCTCAGCGGGCGCGGATCAGTAGCAGGGTCAGCGCGAGCAGGGGGACGGCGAGCGACAGCGCGCGCAGAGCGCCCTCGATCGGGGTGAGCAACCGGTCGCGGCCGAACGTCTCGTGCGTGCCGTCAGGACGCGTCGCCGTCGCCGTGACGTCCACGAACCGGCGGCGCCACATGCGCGCCGGCGTGCTCAGCCGGCGCTGCGCGAGCGACAGGGCAACGGCGGCCACCGTCGCAGCCAAAGCGCCCAAGGTCGAGACGTGCAGCAGCGGCGGACGCTGGGCGAGGTACCCGACCGCGAGCGGAAAGCCGCCCCACGCAATGGCGAAGCCCATGTCCGTGTGCAGCCTGCCGCGGAACAGTTCGAGGTTGTAACCGAGCACGAGCAGCACGCCGACCGCGATGGCCGGCACGAGCAGCGGTCCTGTGTGCGGCACGGCAAGTACGCCGATGACGGCCGCGCCGATCAGGCCGAGGATCGACGCCGCCCACAGGGTGAACGTGCTGATCCCGGTGCCGAGCGGGCGGCCGTGCAACTCGTCGAGCGCGTGCGCGGACACCCCGACGGCGAGGAAGAACGCGAGGACGGTGGCGGCGAGCATCCACCAATGCAGTCGCGGAGCGATAGCCGCGCCGATGACGGCGTAGCTCAGATGCCATGCCGTGTACGGCGGATGCAGCAGCGTCCACCAGTCCGCGCGACGTCCGCCGCGCCGACCGTAGAACGCGGGTGTCGTCGTGAACGAAGGATCAGGGTGCACGTTTCTGTCCCCACATGACGAGCCCGCCGCCGAGGCTCATGCGCCGGCTGCCGATCGCCTCGATCCCCGCGTCCTGCCACGCGTGTTCCATCCATTCGACGGGGTAGGTGCGGTAGTGCGCGCTGATCGACGGACCGAGGAAGCGGCCGACGTCGAACCACTCCCGCCCGCCGGTGACCAGTCCGGCCAGTGGCAGCACCAGGCGCGTGTAGCCGAACCAGGACGCGCGCCACAAGGGGTTGCCCGGCACGGCGAATTCCAGGTTCGCGATGCGACCGCCGGGGCGCACCACCCGGGCCAGCTCGCGGATCGTCGCGGCCGGGTCGGCCACGTAGCGCATGAGGTAGGTGAACGTCAGCGCGTCGAATGTGCCGTCCGGGAAAGGGAGTTGCTCGGCCCGCCCGACGAGCAGCCGAATCCGGCGGGACGCGCCGCGCCGCTCGACCCGATCGCGCCCGCGGCGAAGCATGTTCGCGGTGAGGTCCACGCCGGTGACGGCGGCGCCAGTACGCTCGGCCAGCATGAGCGCCACGCCCGCGGTGCCGGTGGCCACATCGAGCACCCGTCCCGGCGGCGGGCTGGTCACCGCATCGACCATCGCCTTGCGCCATCGCCCGTTCTGGCCGAAGGACAGCACCTCGGCCAGCAGGTCGTACCGCGCCGGCAGCCCGTCGAACAGCGATCTGGCGAACGCGTTGGGCTGGTTCCGTGACCGGGTAACGGAAGTCGTCATGTCCGTAGTGTCCCCCTGCAAGCTGGGTTTCCCGTGTCACGCGTCGACGTCGTCGTCGTAGGTGCGGGCCCTGGAGGCTCGGTGGCGGCGCTGTGTCTGGCCCGGGCCGGGGCGCGGGTCGTCATCGTCGACAAGCGATCTTTCCCGCGAGACAAGGCCTGCGGCGACCTGATCGGTCCGCGCGGCGTGCGCCTGCTCGACGAACTCGGCGTGGACGTGCCCGGCGCGCGCCGGCTCGGCGACATGATCGTCGTGGCGCCGAACGGGCGGCGCGCATTGCTCCCCGCACTGCCGGGCGTCGACTACCCGGGCCATGCGCTGGCTATCCCACGGCACGAGTTCGATGCCGCTCTGTTCGATGCCGCGGTCGAGGCTGGCGCGACCCACGTCCGCGACCGGGTCACCGGGCTGGTCGACGATGGTGGCGTCCGCCTGTCCGGCGGCGCTGATGTGCTCGCGGACGTGGTCATCGGCGCCGACGGTGCGCAGAGCGCGGTCGCCGAGGCGGCCGGCCTGGTCGACGACCGGCGCGCCCTGTGGGGCTTCGCGTTGCGGCGTTACGTCGCGGCGCCGGTGGAGCTACCGCACATCCTGCTGTGGGAACCGGAACGTTGGCGGCTCTTTCCCGGCTACGGCTGGATCTTCCCGACGCCGGACGGCGGCGCGAACGTCGGGCTCGGGCTGGCGGTCGGAGCGGGGGATCGCCGCGAGGCTCGCCGGGCCGCCGCGCAGTTCGGCGATTTCCTGCGGCACCTGCGTGCGGAGGGGTTGTTGTCGACCGTCCCGGACGCGGACGCGTTGCTCGGCGGCTGGCTCAAGATGGGCGCGGTCGGCACGGTGGCGGCGCGGGGCAACGTGCTGCTCGTGGGCGACGCCGCCGGCCTGGTCAATCCGCTGCAGGGCGAGGGCATCGCGCAGGCGATGGCCAGTGGACGAGCCGCGGCGGCGGCAATCACGGCCGGGCCGGCCGCAGCGGCGAAGCGTTACGTCGCCGACCTGCATGCGATGACCGGGCATCAGCGACGCAACGCCCCCGTGCAACGCGGCATCGTCCGGCATCCGGCAGCCGTCTCGGTCACGGCGCGGGTGCTCACGGCGCCGGTGGTGCGCAGCGCGCTCGCCGGGGGCTGGTCGCTGTACTGGAACGACCTCGTGGACGGCGCGCAGCCGAGCGCACACCGTCGAGTCGCTGTCGCGGCGACCCGGCTGGTGTCCGCCGCGACACGGCGATCCCGCGCCGAGTAGGAGTACTCAGCTCACGTCGAGTAGCCGTGCTCACGCGCGGCGCCGCGAACCGGTCGATCCTCTGGCCGTGGACTCCTACCAGCCCTGGCCGCCACCTCGGCCGAAACGGAGCGGGTGGGCGATCGTCGGCATCGCTTGCACAGTCGTCTTGGCCATCTGCGGCCTGATCGTCGTCGGAGCGTTCGTCGCTCTCATCGTCGGGCTGAACAACTACGGGAGTAACAAATGATCCGTCGCGTCCGCCTCACCATCGTGATGGCCCGCCCGGCGGTCCTCGTGCTACTCGCGCTGTTCACCGCCACCGGGCTGGCGCAGGCGGGCCACGGCGAGGACCGTGTGCTGCTGGCGAGGGCGCTCGCTGTCGTCGCCGGGTTCCTGCTGTTCTCCGTCGCGTGCAACGACCTCGCCGACGAGGCCATCGACCGGATCAACCTCGCGGGCGACCGGCGACGGCCGCTGGCGACCGGAGCGGCCAGCCGTCGCGAGTTCATGCTGACCGGCGCCGTGTCGGCAGGCGTTGCGCTCGCGGTCAGCGCCACGCTGCATTGGCCGGCGATCGTCGCGACGGCTTGCGGGCTCGCGCTAAGCGCCGGCTACTCACTGCGTCCGGTGCGGATCGCCGACCGTGGCGCGGTCGCGTCGCTCGTGTTGCCGGCCTGCTACGTCGCCGTGCCGTACCTGGTCGGCATCTTCGCCGCCCGCGCGTTCGTGCGCCCGGCTGACCTCCTGCTGCTCGCCGGGCTGTACGTCGGGTTCATCGGCCGGATCCTGCTCAAGGACTTCCGGGACGTCCGGGGCGATGCCCTGTTCGGCAAGCGCACCTTCCTGGTCCGGCACGGCCGCGTCTGGACATGCCGTTTCAGCGCGTGTTGCTGGGTAGTCGGGTCGATCATGCTGGTGGCGGCGGCTCGTCCCACTGTGTATCTCGCCGGCGCGTACGCGGCCTGCGTCGCGATCGCCCTTGGCCTGCTGAGGGAGCTGTCGGTCGATCGAGGACCTCGGCGCGATGAGCGACTGATTTCCGCTATCGCGATCGTCGGCCGTGGCATGGTCGTGCTGCTGTTGGCGCACCTGTCGATGACGCAGGCGTCCCTTGTACGGCGCGGTTGTCGCCGCGCTGAGCGTCCTGATCGCGGGACAGGCCAGGTCGATGGTTCGGCACGGCCCCGTCGCACG
>DASXRA010000402.1:0-7471 GCA_036506855.1 Jatrophihabitantaceae bacterium | reverse complement strand
ACCGAGCGCAGCGTCCGGCCGACGATCCAGTACGTCGCGAGCCCCATGATCAGGACGGCGAGCGGGCTGCCCAGCAGGGCGATGTAGCGCATCACGTGCACGCTCTGCTCGACGCGGCGCAGGCCAGTGGCTACGAGCACGGTCTTGTCGCCTACCGGCACGGCACTGATCCGCAGCCGGTCGTCGGTGCTCGCTCGCGCACCGTCGATGGTGACCTTGTGCCCGTCCCGGGCACGGGCAAGCTGGTCGGGTAGCAGCATCGGGACGATCAGGTCGGCGAGCGGGGACTTGGCGATCACCTTGTCGTTGCCGTCGACGACCTGGATCAGGTCGACGCCGCTGCCGCCCAGGACCGTGGCCGGCGAGCTGTCGCGTCGCACCAGGCTCGCGACGTCGTTGCCCGTCTTGCTGGCCGACGAGTCCATCGCCCTGATCAGCGATGCCTTCAAGACGGCCACCAGCACGACCGTCCCGGTAACCACGGCCAGGGCGAACAGCGTGGTCGAGACGATCGTGATCCGCGCCCGCAGCGAACGGGTGCTCCACCAGTCCGGCAACCACCCGAACCGGGGCCAGAACATCGGGCTACTCGGCACTGAGCCGGTAGCCGGCACCGCGCACTGTCTGGACGCTCTGCCGCGCGAACGGGGTGTCGATCTTGCGGCGCAGGTAGCCCACGTACACCTCGACGACGTTGGCGTCGCCGTCGTAGTGCGCGTCCCAGACGTGGTGCAGGATGTCGGCCTTCGAGACGGCCTGGCCGGGCCGGCGCATCAGGTATTCGAGCAGGGCGAACTCGCGCGGCGTCAGGTCGACGCTGCGCTCGCCGCGGACGACCGTGTGCGCCGCCGGGTCGAGCACGAGATCGCCGACCGTCAGCGCAGCCGGCCGGGGCGTGACGCCGCGGCGCAGCAGCGCGCGCAGCCGGGCCAGCAACACCACGAACGAGAACGGCTTGGTCAGGTAGTCGTCGGCGCCGAGGTCCAGGGCGTCGGCCTCGTCGTACTCGCCGTCCTTGGCGGTCAGCATCAGGATGGGCACCCAGTTCTTCGCGCCGCGCAGCCGCTCGATGATCCGATAGCCGGACAGCCCGGGCAGCATGATGTCGAGAATGACGGCGTCGTACTGGTTTTCCTGAGCGGCGTGCAGCCCGTCCGGGCCGGTGTGCGTGACGTCGACGCTGAATCCCTCACCGATCAGGCCACGCTGCAACGCCGACGCCAGGCGCACCTCGTCCTCGACAATCAGCAACCGCACGATGATTCCTTCCGAATTGCGCAACATTTGGCGGCCTCAGACCGCCAAATGTTGCGCGATCGCCAGCTACGCAAGGGTGCCATTACGCTGAGTTGCCTTTCAGGAGCGCTCAGCCGGGTCACAGTGCCTCCAGCGCATCCTTGTCCAGGTGAGTGTTAATGCAATCTTCCTCCGCAACCACGCCCTTCGTTGGATCGTCCCCACCGGCGTCGCCGGCATAGTCGCCCTCGCGGCCAGTGGCGTGCTGACCGCCGAGGCCACGCCGAACCTCCCCGGACGTACCGCTGCCCAACTGCTCGCCGACGTCGAGAGCGCCCAGATCGACGGCCTGTCCGGCACCATCGTTGCCAAGGCGTCGCTCGGCCTGCCGACGTTGCCGGGCGGATCATCGGCGGGGGTGGTCGGCCTGCTCAGCGGCTCGCACACGGCGCGAGTCTGGTACGCCGGACGCGACAAGCAACGATTCGCACTGCTCGACACGCTCGGCGAGACCGACATATTCCACAACGGACGCGACGTGTGGACGTACGACAGCGCCAAGCACGAAGCCAGCCACACCGTGCTCCCACCGTTCTCGAACGAGGACCGCACCGCTCCGAGCACGCCCACCGTCACGCCCGAGCAGGCCGCCGAGGCCGCACTCAAAGCGATCGATCCCACGACCGTGGTGACAACCGACTCCGCTCGCCGGGTAGCCGACCGTGCGGCCTACGAGCTCGTGCTCTCTCCGCGCGACACTACGTCGCGGATCGGCTCGGTGCGTATCGCCATCGACGGCAAGACGAAGATCCCGCTGGGCGTGCAGGTGTATGCCCGCGGCAGCGGGGCGCCGGCGATCGACGTCGCGTACACCCGGATCAGCTTCGACGTACCCGACAACGACAACTTCACGTTCACGCCGCCTGCGAGCGCGCACGTGACGTCGGGATCTGCCGACCACCAGGGCGTTTCGAGCGTCCCCGACGCTGCCACGATCGGTAAGGGATGGACGACGATCGTCGAGCTGCACACGTCCGATCTGAAGAACGGCGAGCTGGGTGCGGTGATCGGCTCGTTGCCCGAGATCACGTGGACGGGCGGCAGCGGGCGGCTGTTCGAGTCCAAGCTGCTCACCGCGCTGATCACCGACGACGGCCGGGTCTACATCGGCGCAGTCGACAAGAACGTCCTCATCAAGGCGGCTGAACACAACAAGTGACGCTCGTCGAGACGCAGCCTGCCGCGTCACCGTCCACAGTGGACGGTGACGAGGTCGCGATCGCGTCGTCCGGTCTCACCAAGCGATTCCGCGGCGGCCAGGTGGCTGTCGACGAGCTCGACCTGCACGTGCCGGCCGGCGCCGTCTACGGATTCCTCGGCCCGAACGGGTCCGGCAAGACGACCACCATCCGGATGTTGCTGGGCCTGATCTTCCCGACGTCGGGGACGCATACGCTGCTCGGCCTGCCGTTCACCGAGAACGCGGGGCGCGTGCTGCCTCGCGTCGGCTCACTTGTCGAAGGGCCGGCGTTCCATCCGTACCTGTCCGGGCAGGCGAACCTGGCGCGGCTCGATGCAGCTGACCGGACCGTCGACCCCCGGACGGCTCGGCGACGCATCGGTGAAGCGCTCGAACGGGTCGGACTCGCCGCCGCCGCGGCGAAGCGTTACCGCAACTACTCGCTCGGCATGCGGCAGCGCCTGGGTATCGCGGCGGCGTTGCTGCGCCCGCGCGATCTGCTCATGCTCGACGAGCCGACGAACGGGCTCGACCCACAGGGCACCCGCGAGGTGCGACACCTGATCCGTCAGCTCGGCGACGAAGGCGTCACCGTGTTCGTCTCGTCGCACCTGCTCAGCGAGGTGTCGCAGGTGTGCTCACACGTCGGCGTGATGAGCGTCGGGCGGATGGTCTGGCAGGGGTCGCTGGCCGAGCTGTCCGCGCAGCAGCAGGTGCGGGTGCACGTCTCGACTTCGTCGCCGGCGTCCGCCGCGTCGGTGCTGGGCCGGCTCGGTCTCGCCGAAGTGTCCACAGTGGACGGTGGTGCGTCGGCGGTGCTCGGTGACGTCCTGCCGGAGCATGTGGTCGAGGCGCTCGTCGCGGACGGTGTCGGCGTGCGAGGCCTCGCGGTCGAACGTCCTAGCTTGGAAGACGTCTTCGTCGGGCTTACCGGGGAGGGCTTCGATGTCTCTGGCTGAGGCCGTGCGGGCGCCGCGGTCGCTCTACCCGTCCGCGCGATTCCTGCGCTCCGAGCTCGGCATGGTGTTCCGCCGCCTGCGTAACCAGGCGCTGCTCGTCGTTCTCGCGTGCGTCCCGATGCTCATCGCGATCGCGATCAAGGTGACCAACGGAGGCAACGGCGACAACGGGCGCGGCGACGGTGGCGCGCTGTTCGGCAGCATCACCGCGAACGGGGTCTTCGTCGCGTTCTCGGCGCTGTTCGTCGTGATCCCGCTGTTCTTGCCGATGGCGGTCGCGGTCGTCGCCGGCGACGCGGTGTCCGGCGAGGCGAACCTCGGCACGTTGCGCTACCTGCTCGCGGTACCGGTCGGGCGCACCCGGCTGCTCGCCGTCAAGTTCGCCGGCGTGCTCGTCTGGTGCCTGACGTGTGCCGTCGTCGTGGCGACGGTCGGTGTGCTGATCGGGCTGGTGCTGTTCGGTGGCGGCGACGTGACGTTGCTGTCGGGCACGTCCGTGTCTTTCGGCGCCGGCCTGTGGCGGCTGGCGCTCGTCGTCGGATACGTGGCCGTGAACATCGCCGCGATCGGCGCGATCGGGTTGTTCGTTTCGACCCTGACCGAGGTGCCGGTAGCCGCAATGGCGACCACGCTCGGCCTGACGATCACCAGCCAGGTGCTCGACGCGGTGCCGCAGATCAGCGCGGTACATCCCTGGTTGCCGAGCCACTACTGGCAGCAGTTCATCGACATCCTGCGCGACCCGATGGCCCTGGACCGGGTCGGCCACGGGCTGCTCGCGTCGGCTACCTACGCCGTTCTCTTCTTGACGCTCGCCTGGGCCCGATTCAGCAACAAGGACGTGTCGAGCTAGGGCCTGGTCGCTGCTCCTTTGCTCTGCGTACCGCCACGCAACGGGGCGGGTTCAGCCGCCGCGCCCCTCCCGCAGCCCATGATCATGTCGCGTCTGACCGCGCTGCGCGCGTCCGAGGAGCGGTCAAACGCGACATGATCAGAAAGCTACGCGCGGCGACGCAAGAGCACGCCCGATCTGGTCGGGCTCAGCCTGCCGCCGCCGTCGCTTTCGCCGGCTCGGCCAGGTCGGCGAGGGCGCAGGACTTCTTCGGGACGTGGATCCAGCCCTCGGTGGCCGCCCGGCTGACCTCCTCGACAGAGCGGGGTCGTCGCGTCTGGCGCAGCGCGACCGCCCGCGCGACGAGCGCGCAGACCATCGCGTCGAACGCATCGTGGCTGGTCTCGCAGAGCTCGCGCGACCCGTCCGCGAACTTGAGCGGCAGCGCGTCACTGATATCCGCGACGAGTGAGCGCAGCAACGTGTAGTCGCCGCGCCGCTTGTAGCTGCCCCGAGCTTCGGGCAGCCAGCGACGGAGTGCGGCAGCCGGATAGACCTCGGCGACGACACCCAGGCCGTCCCGGCGGACGGGCTTGCGCCGAGCGGAGTATTGATCGAGGAGCAGCGCGCAGCGGAGCGCCACCACGCCGATCAGGTCGGACGAGACCGACAGCGGTGAGTGCCCGTCGCGCTCGGCGATCACCAGGTCGGTCAGCCGGTACTTGACGACCTTGCGGTACTCGTCCGGATCGACGCCGCGGCCCGGCCACGACCTGAGCTTGCGATGCGACACCAGTGCGTCGATGAACGGTTCCGGCCAGCCGAGCGGGCAGTCGATGCCGATCTTGTCCCACGTGTCGCGCATCAGCGTCAGCAGGTTCTGGTCGTCGTGCCTGCCCGGCAGAACCTCGACGAGCGCTGTGTCGTCCTCCCAGGTCACCGAGCAGACCGCGGTCCGCTCCGGCTGGGCCGCGAGATCGATCCCGAGCGTCCTCACTGCAGGTAGCCCTCGACGTCGCTGACGGTCCGCTCGCGCGCGGCGTCGGGATCCTCGCCGAACTCCTCACGCGCCCGTCGCTGACGCAGCAGGTCCCAGCACTGGTCGAGCTGGCGCTCGATTGTCTCCAGCCGTTGCCGGTCGTCTCCGACCAGGCCACGGCCGCGGTGCGTCGCCCGCAGCGTCTTCTCCTCTTCGACCAGCTCGTTTATGTGGTGCAGCAGCGTCGAGTCATCCACGGAGACGTCATCCTTCCTGATCAGCAGTAACAACAGCCCGTGCCGGATTGCCCACGGTCAGCACGACGACGAGCGCGGCAACTCCGAGCAGCACCGCAGCACTGATCGCGACCACACGGTAACCGTGCACCATGACCGACACCTGGCGATACCCCTCACCATGCAGTCCCGCAAGCGGCGGCAGCACCGCGACGGCCAGCAGTGACGCCGCGCGAGCCACTGCGTTGTTGATGCCGGACGCGACCCCGACCTCGTCAGGTGGCGCGCTGCCCATCACGGTTGCCGTCAGCGGGGCGACGAACGTCGCCAACCCCAGGGCGAAGACGAGGATGCCGGGCAGGACGTCGGTCGGGTAGAAGCGGTGGTGGGAGTCGATCCGCATGGTCATCAACAGCCCGACCGCACAGATCAGGGGGCCCGCCGTCATCTGCAGCCGCGGACCGATCCGCGCGGCCAGCGCCCCGGAGCGCGCCGACAGCAACAGGAGGACGACCGTGATCGGCAGGGTCGAGATGCCCGCCGCGAGGGCGCCGTAGCCCGCCGAGATCTGCAGGTGCAGCACCAGCACGAACAGCAGTGCACCGAGTGCGCCGTACGTCATGAACGTCATCACGTTGGAGCCACTGAACGAGCGGTTGGCGAACAGGTCGAGTGCGACGAGCGGTTGTTTCGTGTGGCGCTCGACCACGACGAACACCGCCAGCAGCACGAGGCCGCCGACCACTACCGACGTCGGCCCCGCATTCCAGCCGTCCGACCCCGCGCTGGTCATGCCGTACGTCAAGGCGCCCAGCCCGGTAGCGACGAGCAGCGTCCCGGGCAGGTCGAGGCGCGTCTGGCGATGCTCGGACCGGCTCTCCGGCACGTACTTCAGCCCGAGCACGATGACCGCGATCGCGAACGGGACGTTGATGCCGAACGCCCACCGCCACGACACGTCCTGCACCAGCCAGCCGCCGAGGAACGGCCCGATCGCCGTGGCGACACCGCCCAGGCCAGACCAGGCTCCGACCGCCGCGGCGCGATCCTCCTGAGCGAATGCCGAGGAGATGATTGCCAGGCTGCCGGGCGTCAATAGCGCGCCGCCGATGCCCTGCAAGGCCCGTGCCGCGATGAGCGTCTCGACGTTGGGGGATATCGCGCAGAGCAGCGACGCCGCCGCGAACCATGCGACGCCGACCAGGTACACACGCCGCCTGCCGAGCCGGTCGCCCAGCGATCCGCCCAACAGGATCAGGCTGGCGAGCGGCAACAGATACCCGTTCTGGATCCACTGCAGCGCGCCGAATCCGGCATCGAACTCCTGGCCGATTCGCTTCGTCGCGACGTTCGCGATCGTGCTGTCGAGGAACGCCATGCCGCTGCCCAGGATCGTGACGGCCAGCACGCCGCGTCCTTCTGTGGTGCGAAGCCTGATCGGTGCGCTCACCCGCGACAGTCTGCCCGGTCACGCAAGTGTCCGCTCGCGGCGTCGGCTCGTGCGCGCCCAGCCGGTACGGTGATCGCGTCCTAGGAGGGCTCGCCTAGTGGCCGATGGCGGCGGTCTTGAAAACCGCTAGGGCGCGGAAGCGTCCTCGTGGGTTCGAATCCCACGCCCTCCGCTCTACGCCCGGAAACACTGGCCTCCACACGCCTGGTCCAATCATGACCAGTGCGGTCCGGTGCAGGCAGATGCCACGCAAGTTCGGGGGCCATGGGAAGTGCGCGGGATGGATCATGCAACGTCATTGCCCCGCAGGACCGCATCGGCGCGAGGTCGACGAGGTACGGGACCGCTTCCTCAACCAGCACCATCCGGCCGGGTCGGTGCCAGATCGGGAAGCCGAAGCCCCGGCACATAGGTGATGTCGGGCGACCAAAACTGTTTGGTTGGGGTGGTTGGCTCGGCGGCATGACGTACACGTGGCGTGCTCTGCAGGCCGCAGACACGCAGCGCTGGTCGGCGCTTACCAAGATCGTCTCCGACGC
>DASXRA010000401.1:0-2293 GCA_036506855.1 Jatrophihabitantaceae bacterium | reverse complement strand
GGACGGCGCCCGGTACGCCGTGGCCGGGTTCACCAACCTGAGCCAGGATCACCTGGACTTCCACAAGACGTTCGAGGAGTACTTTGCGGCGAAGGCCTCGCTGTTCACCCCGGAGCGGTGTGATGTCGCCGTGGTGACCGTCGACGACGAGTACGGGCGCCGGCTCGCCGCGCAGACCGTCGTACCGCTGGTGACTGTGTCGACCACCGGCGACGCCGACTGGACCGTCGTGAACCGGCACCAGTCCGAGCACGGCACGACCGTCCTCGACATCCGGGGACCGGGGGAGACGCTGACGGTCGAGATCGCTCTGCCGGGTGACTTCAACGTGGCGAACGCGCTGCTTGCGACCGCGATGCTGCGGCAGGTCGACGTACCGGCCGAGGCGATCGCGGCGGGCTTGCGGACCGCGACCGTGCCGGGCCGGATGGAGACGTTCACCCGCGAGGACGGGCTGTCCGTGATCGTCGACTACGCGCACACCCCCGACGCGGTCGAGCTCGCGCTGCGGGCGGCTCGCGGTGCGACCAAGGGGCGCCTGTACGCCGTGGTCGGCTGCGGCGGCGACCGCGATCCCGGCAAGCGCCCGGCGATGGGCGCGGCGGCCGCGCATACGGCGGATGTCGTGATCATCACCGACGACAACCCGCGCAGCGAGGACCCGGCGGCGATCCGGGCCGCCGCACTCGAAGGCGCCAGGCGCGCGGTGCCGGACGCCGACCTGCACGAGATCGGCGACCGCCGGCAGGCCATCGCGACGGCGATCGAGTTGGCCGGGCCGGGCGACACCGTCGTCGTACTGGGCAAGGGCCATGAGACAGGCCAGGAGGTCAGCGGCGTGATCCACCCGTTCGACGATCGCGAAACGGTGCGTGAGTTGCTGGAGGCAAAGCGGTGATCCCTGTCAGTTGCGGCGAGATCGCGGAAGCGGTCGGCGGTGAACTCGCCGGCGTGGACGCGAGTGCAGTCGTCGACACGGCGGTGGTGATCGACTCGCGGGCCGCCGTACCAGGTGGGCTGTTCGTCGCCCTGCCCGGTGAGCACGTCGACGGGCACGACTACGTCGGCGCTGCGACCGAGGCGGGTGTGACCGCGTCACTCACCACGCGGCCGATCGAAGGCAGCCCGTGCATCGTCGTCGCCGACGCGCAGGTTGCGCTGGGTGCGCTGGCCCGGCTCGTCGTCGGCCTGCTGCCGGACCTGACGGTGATCGGCCTGACCGGCTCGTCGGGCAAGACCAGCACGAAGGACCTGATCGCCCAGTTGATCCGCCCGTACGGCGAAACCGTCTCGCCGGAGGGGTCGTTCAACAACGAGATCGGGCACCCGCTGACCGCGCTGCAGGCGACGGTGACGACGAAGTTCCTGATCGCCGAGATGGGCGCCCGGCATCGCGGCGACATCACCTACCTGTGCGGCATCACCCCACCGCGGGTCGGGCTGGTGCTCAACGTCGGCACCTCGCATATCGGTGAGTTCGGCAGCCAGGACAACATCGCGGTGGCCAAGGGCGAGCTGATCGAAGCCGTCGCGTCCGGCGGGATCGCCGTACTCAATGCTGACGACCATCGGGTCGCCGCGATGCGGAGCCGGACTCACGAGCGGGTTCTGACGTTCGGCGAGGCGCCGGAGGCCGACGTACGCGCGGAAGGCGTCAAGCTCGACGCCGAGGGACGGCCCGCGTTCACGCTGCAGCTCGGGGAGTTCAGCGGGCATGTTCAGCTGAACTTCGTCGGTGAGCACTACGTGTCGAACGCGCTCGCCGCGGCCGCCGTCGCGTCCGCGGTCGGCCTGACTCCGGAGCAGATCGCCGAGGGACTGAACGCGGCCACGCGGGTCTCCGCGGCGCGGATGGAGGTCACCGAGCGCGCGGACGGCGTGACGGTGATCAACGACGCGTTCAACGCCAACCCGGACTCGGTCCGGGCCGCGCTGAAGGCGCTGGTCGCCATCGGCCGGGCTCGTGGCGCACGGACCTGGGCGGTGCTCGGTGAGATGCTCGAGCTCGGCGACACCTCGGCCGAGGAGCACGACGCCATCGGCCGGCTCGCGGTCCGGCTCGACGTCAACCGGCTGCTCGTGGTCGGGGAGGGGGCGAAACCAATTCATCTGGGCGCATCGCTGGAAGGCTCCTGGGGTAACGAGTCGGCCTTCGTCGACAGCATCCCGGAGGCGCTGGAACTGCTCCGCGCCGAGTTGCACGCCGGGGACGTCGTACTGGTGAAGTCCTCGAAGGCGGCCAAACTGCGCAGCCTCGCCGACGCTCTGCTGGAGGACGCGCAGTGATCTCGAT
>DASXRA010000400.1:0-7281 GCA_036506855.1 Jatrophihabitantaceae bacterium | reverse complement strand
GGTGTGCGCAACGTGGCCGATCCGCTGGGCGGATCGTGGTACGTCGAGGAGCTGACCGATCGCATCGAGGCGGAGGCCGAGGCGATCTTCACGCGGATTCGCGACCTCGGTGGCGACGGCTCGATCACGGCCGGCCTGCTGCGCGGCATCGAGGACGGCTGGTTCATCACCGAGATCGCCGACAGCGCGTTCGCGTACCAGGTCGCCTTGGAGAAGGGCGACAAGCGCGTGGTGGGCGTCAACGTACTGACCGGCGACGTCGGCGACGACCTGGAGATCTTGCGGGTGTCGCACGAGGTCGAGCTCGAGCAGCGCGACGTCGTGGCCCGACGTCGTGCCGCGCGCGATCAGGCTGCGGTCGATGCCGCGCTCGCGCGCATGGTCGAGGCGGCGAGCACCGGCCAGAACACAGTGCCGCCGATGCTCGATGCCGCCCGGGCCGAGGCGACGCTCGGCGAGATCTGCGATGCGTTGCGCCCGCTGTGGGGCGAGTACCGCGAGCCCGTCCGCTTCTAGCGTCCGGTGACCTTGTCCGGAATCCGCTAGCAAGACTGCCGGCCGCGTGCGTCGCATGCTCGTCGCCGAAGTTCCGTTGCTGAAGGTGCTCCACGCCGAGGGACCGGCTGCCGACCGGGCCGCGCAGATGATGCTCTACGGACGGTTCGTCGGTTCGTGGGCCGGCACGCTGTCCTACCGTGACGCCGACGAGGTCCGCCGTGAACAGTCGGTCGACGTCCACTTCGGATGGGTGTTGGAGGGTCGTGCCGTCCAGGACGTGTGGATCGCACCGTCGCGCGCCGGCAATGACGCGCCCGCCGTCATGTATGGCACCACGATCCGGATCTACGATCCGAAGCGCGATCTGTGGGAGATCACCTGGTTCAATCCCGTCTCCGGAGCGTTCAACCGGATGACCGGCCGCGAGATCGGAGCGGACATCGTCCAGGAGTACCGCTCCGACGACGGTGGGCGGTGCCAGTGGATGTTCACCGAGATCACGCCCAGCTCGTTCCCTGGATCTCGCGCAAGTCGTCCGACGAGGGCGGCACCTGGACGGTCGACGTCGAGATGTTCTTGCGGCGCGTCGAGTCCTGATCGGCCCGGCCCGGCGGCTGGGGTGCTGGCGCATCTGGGAGAGTGCCGTTCGTGGATTACGAGGTCGCGCGCGCGGTTCGCTGGATCCTGCTGATCGGTGGCGTGGCGCTGGTCGTGACGGGAGCGGTGGCGACCTTTGTCGGACGGCTCGCGCTGCCGGCCGCGGCGCTGGTCGTCATCGGGGCGGCCGGGTGCCTGCTCGCGGCGATCGGGCGTTGGCCGGCCAGCCTGTCCTGGGGCAATGCGCGGGTCGGCTTCGCAAACGAGATCCGCAACGAGATCGCCGAGGCGTTGAGCACGGCACCTGCGTCGGCGAGACCGACCCTTGAACGGATCCGCGAGCGCGTGTCGACCATCGAGGCCGAGCAGACGCCGCGAGTAGCGGCGGCAATCGCCTACGACGACGAGATCGAGCGGGCGATGCACCGCGTGGTGCACGGGGCCGTCCTGCGGCGAGAGTCGCAGTGGTCGCGAGACCGCGCCGATTTCTGGCTCGTCGTCGGCGACCGCGAGCTGTACATCGAGACCAAGTACGTCGGCTCGTCGATGACGTTCGCGGGCAGCAGCCTCGACGGCTTGCTCGACCGGCTCAGTGGAAGCGGGCGCTTGCTGGTCATCACCAATGCCGTCGACGTCGAGCGGGCGCGCGAGCGCGTCACGAGCCGTCTCGGCAATCGCGGAGCCGTCGTGACCTGGCGGAGCAGCGCCAACGACGACCAGCTCGAAGCGGCGATAGTCGCTCTAACGACGGCCGTCTGATCGCGGCCGCTGCAGGGTGAACGTCTCGAACACCGACAGGTCGCCGCGTGGCTTGTTCACGTTGTAGTACGTGACGTTCAGGCTGGTCGTGTCGCCGGGATGGCGTCCGGGGTCGACGGTGAACGCCGCGAAGCCGTACGGATGCTCGACGTCGCGCACGCCGGTCCAGATCGCGGCTTCCTTGACGAACGTCGACGTGCGCTTGCCGTTCGGCCCCGGCATCGCGGAGACGGCGGTGATCACCTTCGCAGAGCCGTCCTGGTAGAACGTCTGATTCGACGTGCCGGAGACGCCGCCACCACCGAGCACCATGTGCACCGTGCCCTGCGACGTGTCGATCACGTCGGTTGCCGGCGACACGGGGTTCGGCGTCAATGTCTCGCTGCCGGCGACGACGCCGCGCACCGCGAGGGACCGCTCGTAGTGGTGTTCGTGACCGCAGACCACGAGGTCGACGCCGTACTTGTCGAACAGCGGCCCGTACTTCTGCCGCAGCCCGAGGTCGGCTCCGTTGAAGTCGGCCGAGCTGATCATCACCTGGTGCATCGCGACGACCACCCAGTCGATGTCGCGCGATGACCGCGCGGCGCGCAACTCGCGTTCGAGGAAGGCGATCTGGCGGCCACCCGAGTAGCCGTTGACGTAGTTGTCCCCGCCGTCTTGCAGGCAGTTGTCGTCGTTCTGCAGCACGATCACGCGCACCGAGCCGGCGGTGAACGCGTACCAGAGATTGGCCAGCTCCGGATCGGTCTCCGTGGACGGCAGCGTGAAGTAGGTCTGGAACGCGCCGAAGCCGATCGGGCCGTTGGCCTTCTCGTTCTCGTGGTTGCCCGCGGCCGGCATCCATGGGCGGAATCGGGCCGAGCGCGTGTTGTTGGTGAAGAACTCGTTCCAGGTGCGGACGCGGTCAGGGTCGATGTTGGCGTAGCACAGGTCGCCGTTGAGCAGGTGGAACAGCGGCGCCACGCGCTCGATGCCGGCCACGACGTCGCCGGCCGCCGCCGACGTGTTGGCGTTCAGCGCCACGGTGCCGTCTGCGGCCCAGGTGACCTGCGGTACCGACTGGTCGCCGAAGCTGGTGAACGTGAACGGCGCGCGGCCGACCGGCGCGGTGCGGAATGCTCCGGCATCCGGTGCCGCGCCGTCGTGCTGGACGGCGTAGAGGTAGTCGCTGCCCGGACGCAACTGCCGTAGCCGCGCGTGGTGGACGTAGACGGTCCGGCCGGAGACGCCGTCGACATAGGTTCGGGTCAGCGCGTCGACCGACGTCCCGAAGCCGTGCTCGGCCGTGCCGTAGATGACGCGCGGACGCGATACCTCTGCGTCGGTGAGCCACGAGGCGACCATCTCGCGGGCCGGGTCGGCGCCGAAGGTCAGGTGCAGACCCTGCACGGGTGTCGCGCCGCCCGATCCTGGACTGGCGAGGAAGCCGGCTGGTGCCGCCCGGGCGGCCGGCGCGCCGAGCAGCGGGATTGCCGCCACCGCCCCGGCACCACCGAGCAGGCCCAGCGCCTGGCGACGGCTGAGCTGCGTGGACGTCGGGTCTGCGGTGTCGTCGGCCATGCCGACGAACGTAGGGCGAGGTCGCGACCTTGGGGTGAACGCGACCTTGCCGGCATGCGACAGAAACGTGCGCTCAGCGTTCGCCCGCGACAAATCGGGCCGCGCCGGAGGCGGCGCCGGCGTTCGCGGTGGCAAGGCCCAGCTCGAACTCGCGGGCAAGCGCAGTGGCCTCGTCGGCGCCCAGCGCGTCGTACACGGACCGGCGGTCCGAGCGGACGCACAGCTGTGGGAAGGCGGCGATCTGCGCGGCGAGCGCCTCCGCGGCCGCCCTGGCCTCGCCGGTCGGCACGACCCGGTCGGCGAGCCCGATCGCGAGCGCCTCGTCCGCGACGACCGGACGCCCGGTGAGGATCAGGTCGAGTGCGCGTCCCAGACCGACGATCCGCGGCAGCCGCACCGTGCCGCCGTCGATGAGCGGGACGCCCCAGCGGCGGCAGAACACGCCGAGCACGGCGTCGCGCTCGACGACGCGCAGGTCGCACCACAGCGCGAGTTCCAAGCCGCCCGCGACGGCGTGGCCGCTGACCGCCGCGATCACCGGCTTGGCCAACGCCAGCCGCGACGGCCCCATCGGGGCGTCGTGGCTGAGGTCGGGATCGAGCAGGTTGGGCTCACCGCGGGCGATCGCCTGCAGGTCCGCGCCCGCGCAGAACGTGCCACCTGCGCCCCACAAGACGGCGACGCTGGCGTCCGGGTCGGCGTCGAAGGTCCGGAACGCATCGGCGAGCGCGGCGGCGGTCGCGCGGTCGACGGCATTGCGCACGTGCGGGCGGTCGAGCACGACCGTCCATACCGATCCGGCCCGTTCGATGCGAACTGTCACCCGGCTGACACTCATCGAGCGATCGGCGAGTGTCAACCGGTGTTGCTCACGTGCCGGTGATGGTGAGCCAGGCTCCGTAGCCGGTGATGTAGCTGCCGCCGCTGGGGACGATAACCCGGTATTTGATCTTCGTGCCTTTGGCGGGTGCCTTGATGGTGTAGGTGACTTTGCTGGTGGCGCCGGTGTTGTGCGGGCCGACCGTGATGGCGCGGGTGGTGTATTTCTGCAGGTAGGTCTTGCCGTCGGGGTAGCTGGGGGCGACGGTGGCGGTGAGGTGGACGTAGCTGCCGGCCGGGGCGCTCGCGTGGTCGAGTGTTTCGGTGACGCGGTGCGCGACCCGGATGCGGGTGGACGCGGTGACCGCGGCGTTGTCGGTGTCGCCGGCGTAGCGCAGCTGGTAGTCGTAGCCGATGCCGGGCACCTGGACGAACGAGAGCCGGCCGCCGCCGTCGGTGAGGATGGTGGTGCGGTCGACGAACGGGTCGGTGGTGTTCGTGTGCCGGGTGGCGATGGTGACCGGGGTGAAGCTCAGTGGTGCGCGGTCGTAGGTGCGGGTGAGCGTGGCGACGATGGTGGAGCTGTGCCCGTAGACGATGTCGGCGGGTGAGGCGGTCGCGGTGAGCGTGGTCGCGGTGGTGTGCGGCGTCGTCACGACGGTCGTGGCGGCGGGACCGACGTGGCCGGTCCAGTCACGGCTGAATACGCTGATGGCGACGTCCTGGTCAGGAGGCAGCGGGCCCAGGTCGCGGCTGCCGGTGAGCAGGCGCCCGCCGTCGAGGCCGTCGGTGAGCGTGGCCGGTGGAGTGCTGCCCAGTGCGTAGCGGATTTCCACGCCGGCGAAGTCAGGAGTGTTCGCCGGCGCACTCCACGACACGTGCACGAAGCTCGGTAACGCCGTCGCCGCCAGATCGGTGACGGCTGCCGGCGAGCCGTTCGCGTCAGCCGGCGTGACGCCGCCGATCGAAGGGTCCAGAGCGTTCGCGACGACCAGCGAGCCGGCGGTGTCGCTGTAATTGCTGCCCCGGCTGACGGCGTCGATGCTGAAGTACGGCACGGGAAGCCACGGCCGGTCGAAGACGACGGTGTAGTACGCGACGGCTCCCGAGCCGGTGCCGGCCCAGACCAGATCCGAGTAGTCCATGCCGTCCAGCAACTGCGCGAATGTCTGCGTTGCACCGCTGAGGACGTCGATCGACTTGAACACACTCCCGAAACTGGCGTTCAGCATCTCCGTGCCGTCAGGCGACCACGTACCCGTTGCGATGCTGGGGCGGATGACCTTGCTCGACCCGTCCGGTCGCTGCAGCACCTGGCCGCTGCTCGATGACGACATGACGAGGGTTCCGTCCGGGCTCCACTGCGGAGCGAACTCGCCTGAGCTGTTCGGCATCGGGGTCACCACCTTGGCGGCGACGTCGACGATGAACAGACCGTGCGGCGAGTCGACGACGAGGCGGTTGTCGTCCGGTGACCAACTGGCCCCGGCCGGCGTGCTGAATGTGGCCAATGCCCTGGCCGAGCTGCCGTCGATGTTGGCAACCCACAAGGTCGAGTCCCTCCAGAACGCGATCTTGGTGCCATCCGTGGACACCATCGGGCCGGACGCGTCCAGAAAGCGCCTCACGGCACCTGAGCCGTCGACGTGGGCGGTGTAGATGTCTGTGGCGACGAGGGCCGAGGTTCGATACTTCACGTACGCGAGCACTGGGGTCTGCGTCGCCGGCGCGCCAGCAGCAGGCACCGCAGCGACCACACTCGACCCGACCAGCAACGAGATGACCGTCAGCGCAGAGCGCACAGACATCATGACCCTCCCCGGATCGTGATCGGACTCGAATAAGTACCCAGGTGGCCAGCCGCCGCGGCCACGTAGACCTGGTAAACCTCTGTGTGCCCCGCGGTTGGCACCCGTACCAAGAGCCGTTCGCGGCTGTGCGCGTCGGTGTTGTGCGGACCTACGCGCCTCCACGGCCCGCCGTCGAACGAGCGGAGTAGGTAGGTCTTGCCGTCCGGATGTGCCGGAGCGACTGTGACCACGAGCCGGAGGTGACTATTGGCCGGCGCAGTGACGTCGCCGACCTGGGCCGGCCCGTTGCCGTGCATCGGAACGACCTGGACGCTAATCCGCCAGGGCGTGGCTAGCGGTACGGCCGGGCCCGCGATAGGCGACGGCTGCCGGGTGAAGACGGTCAGCGCCAACACTCCGCCGACGAGGAGGATCACCGCTGCTGCCGCCAGTCCCTCCAGGAGCCACCGACGGTGGTTGCGCTCCCGCCGCGGGATCGCCACGAGCCGCCGCCGAAGGGGCCGTGTGCGCGCCGCCCCGGTACGCAGGCTCGCCCGTATCTCGTCCTCGAACGGGCCTTCGTCGATCAGCGGGTCGAAGCCCACCGCCGGCATTCGCACCTGCTCGGCACCGTGGCGCAGGCTTGCTCGAAGGCTCCGCTCGAACTCGAGGTCGTTCACAGCGCCACCCCGGAACCGGTCGGGTGTTGATCAGCGGGGTAGGCCATACTGCGGAGCCGGCGGACGCCTCGCGAGGTGTGCACTTTCACCGATCCCGGCGAGATTCGCAGAACCTGGGCGATCTCGGCCTCGGACAGATCCTCGTAGAAGCGCAGCACGATGACCGAGCGCTGCATCGGCGCGAGGCGCTGAACCAGCCGCCACAGCCGGTCACGGTCGTCGTGTTCGGCGTACGCGTCTCGTTGCTCAACGTGTTCCGGCGGCGACGCCGTGAGCACCTCGCGCAGCCGCCGCCGCCACGAGGAGATGTGCGTCGTATAGACGATGCGGCGCAGGTACTGAGTCGGCGGAGTGTCGGTGTCGAGCCGGTCCCAGACGACGTAGAGCCGCTCGAGGGACGCCTGCAGCAGGTCTTCGGCCGCGGACTGCTGGCCGGTCAGCAGGAACGCGACGCGGAGCATCTTCGGCGAGCATTCCGCCACGAATGCGGCGAACTCACCTTCCGTGCCACGTCGACCCATGTCATCACCTCGTATAGAGCACGTCACATCATGACGCTCGGGTTGACGCGAGTT
>DASXRA010000399.1:0-1680 GCA_036506855.1 Jatrophihabitantaceae bacterium | reverse complement strand
CCCACGACCACTCGCCGAACAACGCCAGCCAGACGCGCGTGAACACCCGGGTCGCCTCGGTGCCACCGGCCGCGAGGACGAACTCGCGGGCCTTGACCATGTGCGGCTCGTGGACGCCGTCGCCGGCCAGACGCAAGGCCGTGTACGCCTCGACGGTCGTCGACAGGTCGGCCGGGCCACCGTAGAACGTGGCCCAGGTGCCGTCGGCGCGCTGTTGCGAGCGGATCCACCGAGCCGACTGCTCGAGCTGGCTGAATCGCAGGATGCCCAGGAACTGGCGCAGCAGCAGATCCTCGGCGTCCATCGTGACATTGGTGCGCAGTTCGCCCTTCCACCACCCGGCGCGGTCCTGCCGGCCGACCAGGTGCGCGCGCGCACGTGCCACGGCGACGCTCGCGTCGTCGAGGCGGCTGGTCGTGCTGGGCTGTGCCGTCACGCTCTCCCCCTGGTCAGTGGTCGCGATCGACAACGTAGCGTGCAATTGCGACAAGGTCGTCCACGACCGGCCGCTCGGACGGCAGCGCGTCGAGACTGCTCAGCGCCCGGGCGAGATGGCCGTCGGCCTCACGCGCGGCCCAGTCGATGCCACCGGCCTCCTCGATCAGCTTCGTGGCCAGAATGACGTCGTCGTCGCTGCTCGGCGCGCCCGCCGCCAGCAGGTCGCCGAGGCGCCGGGACGCGTCGGTGCGGGCCGTCAGCGCTGCCACGACCGGCGCCGAGCGTTTACCCGCCCGCACGTCGGACGAGGCGGACTTGCCCGTTATCTCAGGATCTCCGTTGATGCCGAGGATGTCGTCGATGAGCTGGAATGCCATGCCGAGCTCATGCCCGTAGTCGCGCAGCGCGGCCACGACGTCGGCGGGCGCTCCCACCGCGACGGCCCCTATGGACGCCGCGCACGCCAGCAAGGCTGCGGTCTTGCCCGCCTCCATCCGCAGCACGTCGTCGAGCGAGACGTCAGCGCCACCCTCGAAGTACAGATCGTCGGACTGCCCGCTGATCAGCCGCTGCGTGGCGGCCAGCAGGCAGGGCAGCGCGCGCTGCCCGTTGGCGCCGTCGCGGACCAGGGTCTCGATCGCGCGGGTCAACATCGCGTTACCGGCGAGGATCGCCTGGCCCTCGCCGAAAACGGCCCAGCCCGTGGGGCGGTGTCGCCGCTCCAGATCGCGGTCCATGACGTCGTCGTGCAGCAGCGAGAAGTTGTGCACCAACTCGACCGCCACCGCCGCGGGCAATCCGTCAGCGGTGGCCCCGCCGGCCGCCTCGGCCGAGACGACCGCCAGCGTCGACCGGATCGCCTTGCCGCCCCCGGACGCGATCGGCGCACCGTCCCGGTCGCACCAGCCGAGCTGGTAGGACGCGATCAGCCGCATCCGCTCGTCGTCGAGGGTCTCGACCGCGGCGCGCAACGCCTGCTGGACGGGCTCGCGCACGCGGCCGATCGCCTCGGGTGCGGTGCGACTCATGCGGCGACCTCGCTCATGCGACGACCTCCAGTGCGGGCTGAACTCCGAGCACCTCGGCTGCGGCTGCGACGCCGCTGCGAACAGCGCTCTCCATCGTGTCGGGCCACCCCGTCGCCGTCCATGACCCGGCCAGCCAGACGCCCTCGACCCCCGAGCGGCTCGTCGGGCGAAGCTCAGCCGTGCCCGCCGCTTGACGGAACGTCGCCCGGCGCTC
>DASXRA010000398.1:0-1985 GCA_036506855.1 Jatrophihabitantaceae bacterium | reverse complement strand
CCGTACGTGAGCGAGGAGATCCTGCGCGAGGCGCTGCACCCGTACCCGGAGCAGGTGCTCATCGCGACGAAGGCCGGCTTCGTGCGTACCGGCCCTGGCCAGTGGCATGTGGTCGGACGCCCGGCGTACCTGCGCCAGGAGGTCGAGATGAGCCTGCGCCGCCTCGGCGTCGATCGCATCGACCTGCTGCAGCTGCATCGCATCGACCGGCAGGTACCGCTGGCCGACCAGGTCGGCGAGCTGAAGGCCATGCAGGACGAGGGGAAGATCGCGGCGCTCGGGCTTTCCGAGGTGAGCGTCGACCAGATCGAGCAGGCGCGTGAGATCGCCGACATCGTCACTGTGCAGAACCTGCACAACCTCGTGCACCGCGAGTCGCACGCGGTACTCGACTACTGCACGGAGCACGCCATCGGATTCATCCCGTGGTTCCCGATCGCGAGCGGCAGGCTGGCCCGGTCGGGCGGTGCGGTCGGCGACGTCGTTCGGGCCACGGGGGCGACGCCCGCCCAGGTCGCGCTGGCCTGGCTGCTCGCGATCTCGCCGGTCGTGCTGCCGATTCCCGGGACGTCCAAGGTCGCGCACCTGGAGGAGAACGTGGCCGCCGCCGGCGTCACGCTCACCGCGGACCAGGTGGCGGAACTCACCGCGCCCGCTTAACAATTACTAGGACGTCCTAGTAATCTCGTGGGATGGACTCCGACGAGATCGCCGACGGCCGCGCACGCTGGCAGCAGCGCTATGACGCCGCACGCAAGCAGGATCGCGACTTCACGACCCTGTCGGGCGTCGAGGTCGACCCGCTGTACGGGCCGTCCGGCGCGGACGAGCGGTTCGAGCGCATCGGCTGGCCGGGCGAGTACCCCTTCACTCGCGGTATCCACCCGACCGGCTACCGGGGTAAGCCGTGGACGATTCGGCAGTTCGCCGGATTCGGCAGCGCCCGGCAGACCAACGAGCGGTACAAGATGATCCTGGCCGAAGGCGGCGGCGGGCTGTCGGTCGCGTTCGACATGCCGACCCTGATGGGGCGCGACTCCGACGACCCGCGGGCGCTCGGCGAGGTCGGGCACTGTGGCGTTGCGGTCGATTCGGCCGCGGACATGGACGTTCTCTTCGACGGCATCGACCTGGCTGCCACCACGACGTCCATGACGATCAGCGGCCCGGCCGTGCCGGTGTTCTGCATGTACGTCGTCGCGGCTGAACGCCAGGGCGCCGACGTCTCCAAGCTGAACGGCACGCTCCAGACCGACATCTTCAAGGAGTACATCGCGCAGAAGGAGTGGATCTACCCGCCCGAGCCACACCTGAAGCTGATCGGCGACCTGATGGAGTACGTCGCACACGACATCCCGGCGTACAAGCCGCTCTCGGTGTCCGGGTACCACATCCGCGAGGCCGGCTCGACCGCCGCGCAGGAGCTTGCTTTCACGCTCGCCGACGGGTTCGGCTACGTCGAACTCGGCCTGTCGCGTGGCCTCGACATCGAGCAGTTCGCGCCCGGGTTGTCGTTCTTCTTCGACGCGCACATCGACTTCTTCGAGGAGATCGCGAAGTTCCGCGCGGCGCGGCGGATCTGGGCGCGGTGGATGCGCGACGTGTACGGCGCGAAGACCGCCAAGGCACAGTCGCTGCGGTTCCACACCCAGACGGCTGGCGTGTCGCTCACCGCGCAGCAGCCCGACAACAACATCGTCCGCACCGCGGTCGAGGCGATGGCAGCCGTGCTGGGCGGGACGAACTCGCTGCACACGAACGCGCTGGACGAGGTGCTCGCCCTGCCGAGTGAGAGGGCGGCCCAGATCGCCCTGCGTACTCAGCAAGTGATCGCCGACGAGACCGGTGTGCGCAACGTGGCCGATCCGCTGGGCGGATCGTGGTACGTCGAGGAGCTGACCGATCGCATCGAGGCGGAGGCCGAGGCGATCTTCACGCGGATTCGCGACCTCGGTGGCGACGGCTCGATCACGGCCGGCCTGCTG
>DASXRA010000397.1:0-3309 GCA_036506855.1 Jatrophihabitantaceae bacterium | reverse complement strand
CGTCGGGAGTATCGAAGAAGTCCGCCTGCGGGAGCCACCCGTCGCCGAAGTCCAGCACCCGATCTTCGGTGCCGGGACCGTTGCCGCCTACCAGTACCGGCGGATGTGGTCGCTGAACGGGTTTGGGCCAAGCCGAGCTTGAGCGTGCTGGTTACCGCGGCGACCGCGGCCAGCGCGACGAACGGGTCGTACGTGTTGGCATAGTCGCGAGCAGAACCGCCGTCGCCCCTGCGAGTGTTCACCGGGATGTGCGTGTGCTCGGGGTAGAACACCGACTCGAAGCCGAGATCCTCGACGGAGCGGCCCAACACCTGCGGCGTCAGTTCCTTGCACTCGGGCATCAGCACGATTCCGACGTTCATATGAACCAATCGTCAAGCCTGCCGTCAGTTTGGTCAATCCGGTTCAGCGCATAGCGGAAAGCCTTGCTTACGTCACGTGTCTTCATTGGCGAGTTCCAGCCAGGCGTGCTCGGCGGTCTCGCGGGATGCGACGACCTCGCGCAGCTCGGCGTCGAGCTCGCTCACGCGCTCATAGTCGGTCGCGTTTCGGGCCAGCTCTGTGTGCAGCGCCGCCTCGCGCCGTTCGAGGGTCGCGATCTGCCGTTCCAGGCGGGTCAGGTCGCGGCGGGTCCCGCGGGCATCTCCCTTACGCTGGCGGGCTTTCGCGCCTTCCGGCTCAACGGATCGACGCCGTGCCAGGTACTCCTCGACGCCGCCCGGAAGTGCCGCGAGCGAGCCGTCGCCCAGCAGCGCGACCGTCGAGTCGCAGGCCCGTTCGATCAGGTACCGGTCGTGGCTCACCACGACGAGCGTCCCGGGCCAGGAGTCGAGAAGATCCTCCAATGCGGCAAGGGTGTCCGTGTCGAGGTCGTTCGTCGGCTCGTCGAACAGCAGGACGTTCGGTTGGCCGAGCAGCAGGCGCAGCAACTGCAACCGGCGTCGCTCGCCGCCCGACAGGCCCGCGACAGGCGTCCACTGGCGGGCATTCTCGAAGCCGAACCGCTCCGCGAGCTGCGTGGCCGACAACTCCGTACCCCCCAGTACGGCCGTCGTGCGAACCTCCTGCACCGCCTCGAT
This sequence comes from Jatrophihabitantaceae bacterium, assembly GCA_036506855.1. Classification (GTDB taxonomy): domain Bacteria; phylum Actinomycetota; class Actinomycetes; order Mycobacteriales; family Jatrophihabitantaceae; genus DASXRA01. Next base: position 2,230 of record DASXRA010000397.1, on the reverse strand, counting down.
CACCCTTAGCTCGTCGGGTAGTTCGGTGACCTCCTGCGACAGGTAGCCGACCTGGACGGTCTGCCCCACGCGAACCGTGCCGGCCGCCGGGGCGATCTCGCCGACGAGCAGCCGCAGCAGGTGCGTCTTGCCCGAGCCGTTCACCCCGATGACACCGATGCGATCACCCGGCCCGACATGCCACGTGATGTCGTATAGCAACACCCGGTCGCCGGCCAAGACCGTCACGTCCTCGACGTCGTACACGGATCGGCCGAGCCGTCGCTGGGCGAGCGCGCGCAGTTCGACGCCCGATCGAGGTGGCGGCACGTCCGCGATCAGCGCCTCGGCGGCGTCGATGCGGAACTTCGGTTTGGACGTCCGCGCAGGTGGTCCGCGGCGCAACCAGGCGAGTTCCTTGCGCAGCAGGTTCTGCCGGCGTGCCTCGCTCGCCGACGCTTGCCGCGACCTCTCGGCACGTGCCAGGACGTACGCCGCGTAGCCGCCGTCGTATTGGCGCACCGTCGCGTCCCCGACCTCCCAGGTGCGTGAGCAGACGGCGTCGAGGAACCACCGGTCGTGCGTGACGACGAGCAGAGCGCCGCGACGCGCCACCAGGTATTCCGCGAGCCAGGTGATTCCCTCGACGTCAAGATGGTTGGTCGGCTCGTCCAGGACGAGCAGATCTGCCTGCTGCACAAGGGCAGCCGCGAGCGAGACGCGGCGACGCTCACCACCCGACAACCGCGCCACTGGCGAGTCCAGGCCGAGCGCGGACAGGCCGAGCCCGCCCAGGATCTCGCGCACAGTGGCATCGCCGGCCCATTCGTGCACAGCCGCGTCGCCGACGACGACGTCGCGCACGGTCGCGCTGGGCGGCAGCGCACCGCGCTGGGTCACGGTCGCGACGTGGACGCCTCCGGTGCGCGTGACGCGTCCCGAGTCGGGCGTCTCGTCGCCGGTGATCAGCCGCAGCAGCGTGGTCTTGCCCCCGCCGTTGCGGCCGACGACGCCGATCCGCTCGCCGTCGGCGATGCCGAGCGAGACCTCGTCGAACACGGTGGTCGTCCCGTACGCCTTGCCGACCGCCTCGAGGTTCACGAGGTTCGCGCTCACGGCACGATCATTGCTCCCGGCGCGGGACCGGACGCGACGCGCGTCGCGCGGCAGACTCCCTCGGCGGCCAGCGCCTCGGCCAGCGCGGTCGCCTCGGCGCGTCCCGCGGTCAGAAACGCGCAAGTGGGACCAGATCCGGAGACGATCGCGGCGATCGCGCCGAGTTCGTGGCCCGCGACGAGCGTGCGGCGCAGCGCGGGCGCGATGGCCAGGGCGGCCGGCTGGAGGTCGTTCGCGAGCGTGCCGGCCAGCAGGTACGGATCGCCCGAGCGGAGGGCCTCGATCACGGCGTCCGGCGATCCGAGCGGGCGCGGTGCGGCGCCCGTGGATCGCCGGCGGTCGAGTTCGCGATACGCGGCGGCGGCGGATATGCCGTGATCGGCGAGCGCGAACACCCAATGGAACGTGCCGCGGGTGATGACCGGGCTCAGCACCTCGCCGCGGCCCGTGCCGAGCGCGGTACCACCGGACAGCGGGAACGCGACATCACTGCCGAGCCGTGCCGCGAGCTCGGCCAACGGTGCCTCGACCTGCCACAGTGCCGCGCAGGCCACGAGCGCCGCCGCCGCGTCAGCCGAGCCGCCGGCCATCCCGCCGGCGACCGGAATGGACTTGGTGATCTCCAGGCGGGCCCGAGCCGGTACACCGGCATGCTCGGCGAGCAGGGCTGCCGCGCGCCAGGCGAGATTGCGTTCGTCCGTAGGCAGACCGGCGGCTCCCTCGCCGGTGACGACGACCTCGAGCCTGTCGGCGGGACGCGCGACGACGTCGTCGGTGAGGTCGACGGCATGGAAGATGGTGACCAGATCGTGGTATCCGTCCGGGCGCAGCGGTCCGACGCCGAGGTGCAGGTTGACCTTCGCCGGTGCGCGCACCCGGAATGCGGGCGGATCGGCGGGCGGCACCGGCCGATGCTAGCTGTGCCGACCTGATTCGCCCTCCGTATGCCTGGCCGGGTAACCTGGTTCGGTTGCCCCGGCGAGGGAGTGCCCGCCTGAACGAGGCGGTGCGTCCGTGATCGACGCGGTGTCGGTCTACGACGCTTCCCGCGACGGTGCCACACCGCGATCCGCCAAGTTCAGCCAGCCAAGAGGAGCATTACCGTGTCCGAGGTCCGTCTGTCCGCCGAGCCACG
>DASXRA010000396.1:0-4677 GCA_036506855.1 Jatrophihabitantaceae bacterium | reverse complement strand
GCGGATCCGCGTCCCCACCGCTCGCTGTCTCATCCCGCCGTATGCGGATCCGCGTCCCCACCGCTCGCTGTCTCATCCCGCCGTATGCGGAACCGCGTCCCCACCGCTCGCTGCGCTCGGGTGGATCCGCTGCTCCGCTCCGCGCCTTCGGCGCGGGCCGCGTCGCGGCGGCGGGGCTCTTCGCGCGAGCGCTCATCGCGGCTCGGGTGGATCCGCGGTTCCGCTCCGCGCCTTCGGCGCGGCCGCGTCGCGGCGGCGGGGCTCTTCGCGCGAGCGCTCATCGCGGCTCGGGTGGATCCACTGCTCCGCTCGCGCCTTCGGCGCGGCCGCGTCGCGGCGGCGGGGGCTCTTCGCGCGAGCGCTCATCGCGGCTCGGGTGGATCCGCTGCTCCGCTCCGCGCCTTCGGCGCGGGCCGCGTCGCGGCGGCGGGACTCTTCGCGCGAGCGCTCATCGCTGAGCCCGTGCCGGCCGGGCTGAGAGGATGACGCGGTGACCTTCCTCTGGATCGCCCTTGCCGTCGTCGTGGTGGCGGCGTTGGCTGCCGCCGCCTTCGTGATCCCGCGGCGCCGGTCCGCCCCGCCTGCGCCGCCGCCCACCGCGCCAGTGCCCGGCGCCGATGACGAGCCGGCTGCCACCGTCGCGGCCGAACCCGAGGCCCCAGCGGCTCCTCTGCTCGAGACTCCGGAGCCGGCCGCGGGGCGGCTGCACCGGCTGCGGGCCCGCCTGGCCCGATCCCAGTCGACGCTCGGGCGCGGCCTGCTGTCCGTGCTCGCCCGCGACGATCTCGACGAGGCCGCGTGGGACGACGTCGAGGAGGCGCTGCTCACCGCCGACGTCGGCGTGGGCGCGACGGCCGAGATCGTCGACCGGCTGCGCACCCGGACGAAGGTTCTCGGCACGCGTAGCCCGGACGAGCTGCGCGCGCTGCTCGCCGACGAGCTGGTCACGGCGCTGCAACCAGACCTCGACCGCGCGTTGCGCACGCAGTCCCACGACGGCAAGCCCGCGGTGCTGCTCGTGGTCGGCGTCAACGGCACGGGCAAGACCACCACCTGCGGCAAGCTCGCTCGCCTGCTCGTCGCCGACGGGCGCAGCGTGCTGCTCGGGGCGGCGGACACGTTCCGCGCCGCGGCGGCCGACCAGTTGCAGACGTGGGGCTCGCGCGTGGGCGCTGACACGGTGCGTGGTCCCGAGCACGGCGACCCGGCGAGCGTGGCGTTCGACGCGGTGCGCCAAGGCGTCGAGCAGAGCGTCGACGCCGTCGTCATCGACACGGCTGGCCGGCTGCACACGAAGGCCGGCCTCATGGACGAGCTCGGCAAGGTGAAGCGCGTCGTCGAGAGGCAGGCGCTCGTCGACGAGACGCTGCTCGTGCTCGACGCGACGACCGGCCAGAACGGGCTGGCCCAGGCGCGGGTGTTCACCGAGGTCGTCGACGTCACGGGCATCGTGCTGACCAAGCTCGACGGCACGGCCAAGGGTGGCATCGTGATCAGCGTGCAGCGCGAGCTCGGCGTGCCGGTCAAGCTGATCGGGCTGGGCGAGGGTCCAGACGATCTCGCACCGTTCGATCCAGAGCAGTTCGTCGACGCGTTGCTCGGCTGAGGAGGCGGCACGTGAAGGCGCTCTACAAACCGGCAGCGGCGCCGGGCCTGGAGCTCGTCGACCGGCCCGAACCGGATGCGGGCCCCGGCGAGGTCAAGATCCGCGTTCTGCGCACAGGCGTCTGCGGCACCGACCTGCACATCGAGGCATGGGACGAGTGGGCCACGGGCGCGGTCGCAGCACCGCTGATCACCGGGCACGAGTTCGCCGGCGAGGTCGTCGCGATCGGCGCGGGTGTGCGCGACGTCCAGGTCGGCGACCTCGTGTCGGGCGAAGGCCACATCGTGTGCGGCACGTGCCGCAACTGCCGCGCCGGACGCAGGCACCTGTGCATCCGCACGTCGGGAATCGGCGTGAACCGCGACGGCGCGTTCGCCGAGTTCGTCGTGATCCCGGAGAGCAACGCGTGGGTGCAGCCGGCCGGCTTCGATCCGGACCTGGCCGCGATCTTCGACCCGTTCGGCAACGCTGTGCATACCGCATTGCAGTTCCCGGTGGTCGGCGAGGACGTGCTGATCACCGGTGCGGGGCCGATCGGGTTGATGGCAGCGGCGGTCGTCCGGCACGTCGGCGCCCGCTATGTGGTGATCACCGACGTCAGCGAGCCGCGCCTGGAGCTCGCGCGGCGGATGGGTGTCGACCTCGCGGTGAACGTCACCACGAGCAGCATCGCCGACGCCCAGCACGCGCTCGGCATGACCGAGGGATTCGACGTCGGCCTGGAGATGAGCGGGCACCCGTCCGCCCTGCCGGACATGATCGACAACTTCACGCACGGCGCCAAGGTCGCGATGCTCGGGCTGCCCGCGGCGCCGATCACCGTCGACTGGGCCAAGGTCGTCAGCCACATGATCACGATCAGGGGCGTGTACGGCCGGGAGATGTTCGAGACCTGGTACGCGATGAGCGCGATGCTGCGCTCGGGCCTGGACATCTCGGCGGTCATCACCGACCGGTTCCCGGCGACGAGGTGGCGTGAAGCGTTCGAGACGGCTCGGGGTGGCAAGTGCGGCAAGGTGGTTCTCGACTGGACGGCGGTGTAGCGATGTACGGCGCGGTACGCGACGAGTTGAAGACGACGCTGGGCGAGATCCGCGACGCCGGGCTGTACAAGAACGAGCGCGAGCTGGCCTCTCCGCAGTCGGCACACGTGCTGTCCGGCGGGCAGCAGGTGCTGAACTTCTGCGCCAACAACTACCTCGGCCTGGCTGACCACCCGGCGTTGATCGAGGCGGCGGCAACGGCCTTGCACGAGTGGGGCTTCGGCATGGCCAGCGTGCGGTTCATCTGCGGCACGCAGACCCAGCACACGCTGCTGGAAAGGCGCATCTCGGAGTTGCTGCACACCGAGGCGACGATCCTGTACTCGTCCTGCTTCGACGCCAACGGCGGCCTGTTCGAGGTGCTGCTCGACGAGCACGACGCGGTGATCTCCGACGAGCTGAACCACGCGTCGATCATCGACGGCGTCCGGCTGTGCAAGGCGCGTCGGCTGCGTTACCGCAACCGCGACATGGCCGATCTCGAGGTGCAGCTGGCCGCGTCCGCCGACGCCCGGCGGCGACTCGTCGTCACCGACGGGGTGTTCTCGATGGACGGCTACCTGGCGCCGCTCGACGAGATCTGCGCGCTCGCTGAGCGGCACGACGCGCTCGTCATGGTCGACGACTCGCACGCGGTCGGGTTCGTCGGGCCGTCCGGGGCCGGCACGCCGGACCTGTTCGGCGTTCAGGATCGCGTCGACATCGTGAGCGGCACCCTTGGCAAGGCGCTCGGCGGGGCGTCCGGGGGATACATCAGCGCGCATGCCGAGATCGTCGAGCTGCTCCGGCAGCGGTCCCGCCCGTACCTGTTCTCCAACGCGGTGGCGCCCGCCGTCGTGGCCGGCTCGCTCGCCGCGCTCGACCTCGTCGCCGGCAGCGCCGAAGCCCGCGAGACGCTGCGCGGCAACACGACGCTGTTCCGGCGGCGCATGGGCGAGGAGGGCTTCGACGTCCTGCCCGGCGAGCACCCGATCGCGCCGGTGATGTTCGGCGACGCCGCCCTCGCCGCGCGGATCGCCGAGGAGATGCTGGCGCACGGCGTCTACGTCATCGCGTTCTCGTACCCGGTCGTGCCCAAGGGCAAGGCGCGCATCCGGGTACAGCTCTCCGCCGCTCACTCTGCAGCCGACGTCGAGACCTGTGTGCAGGCGTTCGTCGCCGCCCGCGACACGGTCGCCGCGTGATCAGCGAGCGGCGTTCGCCATGATCGCGTCGTGCACGTACTGCGCCAGACCCGGTGCGACGTCCTCGTAGAGCTTGGTGAACCGCGGGTCGGCCACGTACATCTGCGCGAGGCCGCGGTGCGTGTCGTGATCGCAGTCGTAGAGCCGCCGGCTGATGTACTCACGGTGCGCCTCGGCGAGATCCATGGCGGCCCGGCTGTCGGCCGCCGCGCCGGAACGCAGTGCGTCGGCGAACGCCCGCAGGCCCTCGTCCGCCTCGGCTTTGAGCTTGACCCAGTCCTGCTTGGTGTACTTCGACGTGCGTCGCTGTGACTGCTTGTACGCAGAGTTGTCGCCGCAGCGGGCGTTGCCGCAGCGCTGCTCCGCTTCGTCGGCCCACTCGCCGCCGACCTTGTCGGTGCCGAAGACCTCGAACTGTTCCTCGGGGGTGAGCGAGATACCCGTCTGCTGTGCCTCCAACTCCTTCTCGATCGTGGCCGCTATCGCCTGCAGCCGCTCGATGCGATCGCTCCGCAGCCGGTGCTGGCGGCGCAGGTGCTCGGCGGCGTCCGCACGCGGGTCGGCGAGGATCGTCGCGATCTCGTCCAAGCCGAAGCCGAGCTCGCGGTAGAACAGGATCCGGCGCAGTCGCTCGAGGTCGGTCACCCCGTAGCTGCGGTATCCACTGGACGTGCGAGCGGTCGGCGCCAGCAAGCCGATCTCGTCGTAGTGGTGCAGCGTGCGGCTCGTCACTCCGGCGAGGTTCGCCACCTGCCCGACCGTGTAGCTCGTGCTCATGCCGACCACCGTGCACCCTCCCGTCGCGTGAGGGTCAAGCGATGACGCTCAGCCGAACCGCTCGCGG
>DASXRA010000395.1:0-7444 GCA_036506855.1 Jatrophihabitantaceae bacterium | reverse complement strand
GCACTGGACCGGCGTGTACGTCGGGCCGGCCCCGTGGCTGATCCTCGCGATCGCCGAGGCGGGCTACTTCGCCGGGATGGGTGCCGTGCTGTGCTGCGTACAGCGGCTGCCGTTCGCGCCGTTGTGGATCGGCGCGACCTGGGTACTGCAGGAGGCGATCCGCGACTGGAACCCGTTCGGTGGCTTCCCATGGGGACGCTTGGCGTTCAGCCAGGCGGACTCGCCGATGCGCTGGCTCGCGGCTCTCGGCGGTGCCCCGCTCGTGACGTTCGGTGTCGCGGTCGGCGGCGGTGCGCTCGCGCGGCTGATCCTGTCGGCGAACATCCGTGCCTGGCGGGCAACGGCGATCAGCGCGTCGGCGCTCGCCGCGGTGCCTGTGGTCTGCCTGCTGCTCGGCGTGGCCCTGCAGCCCCCGTCGGACGCGCACGGGCGAACGACGACGATCGCGGTCGTGCAGGGCAGCGTCCCCGATCGCGGTCTCGGCTTCGAGGACCGCCGGCGGCAGGTTCTCGACAACCACGTAGCCGAGACGATGAAACTCGCCGCGGCGATCCGCGCCGGCACACAGCCCAAGCCCAGCCTGGTCGTCTGGCCGGAGAACTCCTCCGACCTCGACCCGTACACGAACGCCGACGCCGCGGCAGAGATATCGAGCGCGGTCCGTGCAGTCGGCGTGCCGATTCTGGTCGGAGCGATCCTGGACGGTCCTGGTCCGGATCACGACCGCAACGTGGGCATCCTTTGGTCGCCGACCACCGGCCCCGGCGCCACGTACACGAAGCGGCATCCGGTGCCCTTCGGTGAGTACATGCCGCTGCGTAGCCTCGCGACGGCCATCAGCTCCAAGGCCAGCCTGGTCGAGCGCGACATGGTGGCCGGCCACGGCAACGGGCTGCTGCGCGGCGGGCCGTTCCCGATCGGCGACGTGATCTGCTTCGAGGTGGCCTACGACAGTCTGGTGCGCTCGTCGGTCGAGGCCGGGGCGCAGTTCCTCGTCGTCCAGACCAACAACGCGACGTTCGGGCACACCGGCGAGACCTACCAGCAGCTGGCCATGAGCCAGCTTCGCGCGGTCGAGCACGGCCGCGCCGTCGCGCAGGTGTCGACAACGGGCGTATCAGCCGTCATCGGGCCGGACGGGCAGATCCGGCAGCGAACCGGACCACTCTTCACTCCGGCGACCCTGGTGGCCGACGTGCCGCTGCGGACGACCGTTACCCTGGCGACTCGGCTCGCCGCGCTTCCCGAGTACGCCATTGCCGGTATCGCGCTGCTCGCGCTCGGCTGGACGCTGTGGGCCGGGAAGCTCGTGCGTCGCAGGACGACGCGGGGCGCTTCCCCGCAGGCCGTGGCCGACCCGGAGGAGATGGTGAGCGCGTGATCGGACGTCCGAGCGATGCGGCCCGAGTGGATGCCGGGTGAGCCTGCCGCCAGACTCGTCAGCCGATCTCGGCCGGGTCCTCGTCGTCATCCCGACCTACAACGAGCGTGACAACGTCGAGGCAATCGTCGAGCGGGTCACCGCGTCGGTTGCCGAGGCGAACGTGCTGATCGTCGACGACCACAGCCCGGACGGAACCGGCAAGATCGCCGACGAGATCGCCGCCGCCGATCCGCGCGTCCACGTCGTGCACCGCACCGCGAAAGCGGGTCTCGGCGGGGCGTACATCGCCGGCTTCGGCTGGGGCCTCGAACACGGCTTCGACGTGCTCGTCGAGATGGACGCCGACGGCTCGCACGCGCCCGAGCAGCTCAGCCGCCTGCTCGACGCGCTCCGCGACGCCGACCTGGTCATCGGCTCGCGCTGGGTGCCCGGCGGAACAGTCGTCAACTGGCCCAAGTCGCGCGAACTGCTCTCCCGCGGCGGAAACCTCTACACGCGCATCGCGCTGGGCATCGACCTGCGAGACGCTACGGGCGGGTACCGCGCCTACCGGCGTGCCGTACTCGAAGAGATCGACTATCGCTCAGTCGTATCCGAGGGGTACTGCTTCCAGGTCGACCTCGCCTGGCGCGCGGCGCGCGGCGGGTTCCGGGTGGTCGAGGTGCCGATCACGTTCGCCGAGCGGGAACGCGGCGAGAGCAAGATGAGCGGTTCGATCGTGCGCGAGGCGCTGTGGCGGGTGACCCAGTGGGGCGCGCAGCACCGCGCGGACCAGATCAGGCGGCTGGTCCGGCGGCGCTCCGGCTAAGACGCGGTCAGGCCGACTTCGCGCCGCGCCGCGCGCGCAGCACGTCGAGGCGCTCGGCGAGAACTTCCTCGAGGTCGGCGACGGTGCGCCGCTCCATCAGCATGTCCCAGTGGGTACGCGCGGGCTTGGTCTTCTTCGCCTCGGGCGCGGGTCCGTCGATCAGCTGCGCGGTAGCTCCGTCGAGCCGGCATTCCCAGGTCGACGGGACGTCGGCCTCTTCGGAGAACGGGATCGTGAACTCGTGTCCGCGGGGGCATGCGTAGGCGGCGAGGTTGCGCGGAGCAGGCTCTGCGCCGTACTCGGTCTCGTAACTCACGGCGCCCATCCGACTGCCCCGCAGTGTGCGATCTGCCATAGTGGGCACCTCCCTAACTTTCTAGTTCGAACTTCCGGGTAGCCAACGAACAGGGCCCCGCGAGGATTCCCGTACTGCCTGGCAAGCGGCTCAGGCGGGGCGATTGACACGATTTGAGGAGAGTGCGCGTTGGCTCGGCTGCGTCATCGCGGCGTTACCCAGATAGACGCACCGGAGGCCGGAAACGTTGCGCCCGGGGCGCGGCGTCATCGGTCGGCCCGCCGGATCGGCCTCGCGATCGGCGCCGGCCGGCTGGCGATCGGTTGCGCCGCCCTGGCCGGGCCGGCGGCCTCGATCCGGCTGCTCGGGCTCGACTCGGCGACAGCGACGCGCGCGGCGTGGCTGGCGCGCATGTGCGCTGCGCGCGACGCGGCACTCGGCGCGGGCACGATCAGCAGCGTCGCTTCCGGGCGCGGCCAGACGTCCTGGCTGCTCGCCGGCGCGCTGGCCGACGCCGGCGACGCGGCCGCGTTCGCGCTCGCCGTCAGGTCCGGCCGCCTGCCCCGCACGCGCGGTTACCTCGCCGCCGCGAGTGGCGTGGCCGGCGCGGTGGCCGGACTGGGCTGCGCGGCCGGACTGCTCCGGCGGTAACCGCTACGCGAGCAGCGTGCGCAGGTGCCGCGTGGGGGGAGACCCAGCCCCGAGTACGGCGTCGTGCAGCTCGCGTTGCGTCCACTGTGGACGGTCACGGCGCAGGTCAGCCACCAGGTCACGGACCTCGCAGTAGCCGACGAAGTACGTGCACAGCTGCGTGGCGGTCAGCTGGACGCGCCGCCACTTGCCGGTCGCCTCACCTGGCTCCTGAAACCCGCGCTCGACCATCAGCGCCATCGCGGCGGACTCGTCGAGGTCGTGCGCGTGGAACCGGACGTCCATGATCGAGTTGATGACCGAGCGCAGCTGCATCTTCAGCTGCTGCATCCGCAGCGCAGACGCGGCCTCGGGCGAGACGTCACGGCGGTAGCCCGAATCGACCATCAGCTCCTCGGCGTAGACGGCCCATCCTTCGACGAACGATCCGCTCCACCACACTGCCCGTACCGGCGTGCTGGCCTGGTAGCGGTTGGAATGCGCCAGTTGCAGGGCATGCCCCGGCATCGCCTCGTGGACGGTCAGGTTGTGCAGCATGTGGGCGTTGTACTCGCGGTAGAACGACGTCACCTGCTCGGCGTTCCAGTCCGCCGGAGTGGGGGAGACGGCGAATTCCGTGGGCAACGGAGCGGCTTCCAGTGCTCCGGGCGGGCGGCAGTACGCCACTGATACTCCGCGGTCGATCTCGGGCATCTCGACGATCACGATCGGGTCGTCGTGCACGGTCACCAGGTCGTGATCGCGCACGAAGCGCGTCGTGTCGGCGAGCGCGTCGCGGCATTGGCCGAGAATCGTCGCATCGGTCGGCGCATCCGCGGCGAGCTCGTCGAGGACGCTGCGCACCGTGGCCGCGTCGGCGTCGCGGACTCCCGCCCGGTGGCCCGCCTCGTCGGTGATGAGTTCCGTCACGCGCTCGAGATCGGCCTGCGCGCGGGCGAGCAGCGAGTCCGGCGCGAAGTCCGTGTCGAGCGTGAGGGCGAGCTTCTGCGCGAAGTGGTGCGCGCCGATCTGGGCTTTGCGTTCGGATTCCTCGACGCGTGCCGCCAACCAGTCGCGATGCTCGGCGATGCCCTGCCGCGCAACGGCCGAGCCGCGCTCGACCCGCTCGCGCAGATGCGGCACGGCGATCAGGGCCGGCGGGATCGCGTCGTCGAGCAGGGCGAGCGTGCCGGCAAGTTGGCTCACCGCAGTCTCGACGTGGATTCGCGACATGTCGCCGAGTCGACTGCGGGCGGCTGCGAGGTAGTCCGGCACGGCGTCCAGGCGACCGGCCAGCGCGGCGAGACGATCCGGCAGCGGCGCGAAGTCGCGGGTCAGCAGCGCATGCAGCGCGTTGCCCGGGTTGTGCAGCATCGGGTTCCACTCGGCCTCGTGCAGCACGTCGAGGTCGAAGAGCTCGGCGCGCAAGGCGGTGCGCAGGACCTCGGCGTCGACCCGCTCCGCGACGTCGGACGTCTCCGCGGCGTCGAGCCTGGCGAGCTGTTCGCGCAGCTCCGCGGCCCGCGCCGTCGCCGCCGACGGTGACGGATCGGGCAACCGGTCGTCGAAGCGATGATCGCCCAGGTAGGTCGCTCCTGCTGGGTCGTAGGCGAGGTAGCTCTCGAGCGCGTCGGCGGCGACGTCGGCGAAGGTGGCCATGCCGTGAGCCTCTCAGTTCGCGCCGACGCCGATCAGCCGGGTTACCCGTTCAGATACGCGAGCACGGCCAGCACCCGGCGGTTGTCGTCCTCGGACGGCGGCAGCCCGAGCCGGCTGAAGATGCTGTTCGTGTGCTTGCTCACCGCCTTCTCGGTGATGAACATCCGCCCGGCGATGGCGGCATTGGACCGCCCCTCGGCCATCAGTTCGAGCACCTCGCGTTCGCGGGGGGTCAGGGCACGTAACGGCTCGTCGCCCGCGCGCCGGGTGAGTAACTGCGAGATGACCTCCGGATCCATCGCCGTGCCGCCGCCTGCGACCTGGCGCACGGCGTCGACGAACTGGCCGACGTTGAACACGCGATCTTTGAGCAGGTAGCCGACCCCGCCGGTGCGGTCGGCGAGCAGTTCGCGCGCGTAGAGCTGCTCGACGTACTGCGACAACACGAGCACCGGCAGCCCGGGCACCTGCCGGCGCGCCTCGATCGCCGCGCGCAGTCCCTCGTCGGTGAACGACGGGGGTAGCCGGACGTCGACGACCGCCACGTCCGGGCGATGCGTGATCAGCGCCCGCAGCAGCGACGGCCCGTTGTCGACTGCCTCGACGACGTCGAAGTCGTTGGCCTCCAGCAGGCGGATCAGGCCGTCCCGGAGCAGGGCGAGGTCTTCGGCGAGGACGACTCGCACGGCAGCTCACCCCTCCTCAATGCGCGCCGCGCCAGGCTATCTTGCCGGTCGTCAGTTCCAGCGCACGACCGTGCCGAACAACTTGCGGGCCAGTTTCTCGGCCACCGACTTCTCGGCCGCGAGGTCGGGCGTCACGTTCTCGTCGTTCAGGCTGGCGAGCCAACCGTTGCCCCGGGCGAGGTAGACCTCCAGCCCGAAGCTGTGCACGAACGAGTGCGCGACGGACTCCGCGTGGGCCTGGCTGGCTCGGTCGGCCCAGGTCGAGATGTCGATCATGTCGCCGTCGAGGGTGCAGAGGATCTCTTCGACCGGATGGACGCCGAGGTCGATGTCGTCCGACGACGTCGGCGAGGGATGCGAGCCGGTGCAGTGCAGCTTGCGGGCGATAGTGGCAATCGGCGTGCCGTAACCGATCGACGTACCGCCTTTCGTGGACGCGACGATCGTGACGACGACGGCACCGACCACGATCACGCCGACGATGCCGAGCACCGCGTACAGCCGTATGCGCCGGCGAGGTGGCCCCGCGTGCTCCGCAAGAGCACCTGGATAAGCCTGCGGGAGTTCCGGTCGCGCGGCGTGCCGTGCGTGCCTAGGCGACATGGTCGCTCATGCGCTTCCCTCCAGTCGGCGCTGAGCCTAAGCCCAGGTCAGGAGGGTGTGAAGCGACACGCGTCAGATATTGATCGGGCTCAGCTGATCGGCGAGGACGACTCGCACGGTAACTCCATCGTGACGACGGTCGGGCCGCCTGGCGGGCTGGTGACGGTCAGCCGGCCGTCGAAAGCGCCGAGCCGCCGTTCGATCCCGCGCAGTCCGCTGCCCGCGCCGGGCGTTGCACCACCGCGCCCGTCGTCGCGTACCTGCATCGACAGCACGCCATCCGCGTGCCGCAGCCGCACCCATGCCCCGGTCGCGCTGCTGTGCCGGATCACGTTGGTGAGCGCCTCGGCGACCGCGAAGTAGGACGCCGACTCGACCGGGGCGGGCAGCCGCTCGGGCACGTCCGCGTCGACATGGACCGGGAGCGGGCTGGCGAACGCGAGCGCCTCGACGGCGCCGACCAGACCGCGATCGGCAAGCACCGGCGGATGGATCCCACGCACCAGCCCGCGCAGCTCGGCCAGCGCCTGGCTGCTGACGGCTCGCGCCTGCGCCAGCAGCAGCTTCGCGCTCTCCGGATCGTCGTCGACGGCATCCTCGGCCATACCGAGGTTCATGCCGAGAGCCACGAGACGCGCCTGGGCGCCGTCGTGCAGGTCGCGCTCGATGCGCCGGATCTCGGCGGCCTGCGTGTCGACGGTCTCGGCGCGCGACTCGGCCAGCTGCCGTACGCGGCTGGCCAGCCGGGTGCGCTCGTTGGGTGACAGCATCACTCGCGCGATGCGCGCGTTGGTGTCGAGGAACATGTGCTTGGGCAGCCACCAGAACACCAGGCCGAGCAGCGACTCGACGATCGCGATGATGTACATCGCGAGCCCGACCGTGCTGTTGACGAGCAGCCACGCGAGATCGCGCCACGTCGCCGGGTCTTTGGCGACCGACCAGAGCTTGACCAGCAGTGCGGCATCGGGCACCGGCGCGTAGGACGACTCGATTGGCGCGACGCCCAGCTGCCGGGCCGCCCACCGGCGGTGCAGGCCGGCGAAGCGGCGCAGCAGCGGCAGGCATACGGCCAGCATCGGGATGCCCACCGACACCGCGACCAGCCCGATGCCGGTCACCGTGACGATGAACAGGGCCAGCCCCAGCGCGCTGAACGCGGTGAGCGTGATCGCCCAGCCGACCAGGCCCAGCCGCTTGCCGAGCTCGTTTGCCATGGCTCCATCGTGACGCACGCTGCGGGCGTCGATGGTGGTGCTAGGCCCCCTTTCGTCCGGGACCCATCACCAGTGCCGATCCGGACCTGCCCGGCGAGGGTTGATCACGACAACACGTGACCAACCTGGAGGCTCTGCCATGTACGACACCGAATCGCGCCG
>DASXRA010000394.1:0-14432 GCA_036506855.1 Jatrophihabitantaceae bacterium | reverse complement strand
TCCCTCTGTGTCTGCTTTGCTCTGCGTACCTGTACGCAACGACTGGCATGCTGCCGCCGATTCGTTGCCTCTGTCAAAAGAACTGAGTCAGGCCCGCTCAAGTTCCCTCGGACGATTATGGCGCCCATCACGCCGGGCCCGCCACCGACGCCGGCTCTTGCCACCGCCGGATCGGGCGGTGAGGCTGGCAGGGTGAGCGACGAATCCGGCGACGAGGTTCTCGCTGCCCCGGGGGTCCGGGTTCGCCGGTGGCAGTACCTTATGGCCGGCCTCGTCGTGGTTGTTGCCGCGAGCGTCCAGGTGGTCGTCCGGGACGGTCTGGCTGACGTCGTCCGCGGGACAGGCCACGCAGCCGTTCCCGCCGCGCCCGCGGCTCGCGTGATGTCAAGTCAGGAGCTGCTCAGCTCGGTCGTCGGCAGCCGTTGCCCGAGCGCTGTGGTCTGCGGGCTGGGCGCGACCGTTTCACCGGGCATGGCCGCCGAGTTCCGCGCCGACTTCCCAGGCGCGAGCGTCATCATGCAGGCCCGCGCGTTCGACGCCGGTGCGCCGCGGACGTTCTGGCAGCAGATCTCCGCAACCACACCCGCGGGGACGTCGGTGGTGCTTACCGAGCAGAGGATCCGGGTGGCGGTGCGCCATCCGTCCGCGCTGACCGTGAGGCCCACCCCGGACGGCGCGATGGTCAGCCAGAAACGCGGCGCCTGGCTGGTGACGGCCAACCTCATCGGCACCGGGTCGTCAGCGATCCCGGTCGCGGCCGCACGCAAGTGGGTTGCTGAGGCGCGCCTGCCGCGCTGAGCCCCCCGCGGCCTGCACGGCACACCCACGCGCGCGACACTGGACGCGTGAGCGACGACGCCCGTGACCGGCGGCGGCTGCCGGATGCCGTGTGGCTTGCCTGGCTGCTCGCCGCGGCCGTCCTCGTCGTCTTGCTGGTGAACGTCGTCCGCCACCTGTCGGCGCCGCCCGGACCGCAGCACATGCACGCCGGCGAGGCGCTGTTCCGCGCGGGCGCTGCGCCACTCGGCCCGTTGCTCAGTCACCGGCTGTTCTCCGCCTGGCACGTGGACGCGGTCGCGCTGGCGTTCCTCGTGCTGCTCGGCGCCTGGTACGCCGGCGCGCTGGCCCGACGCCGGCGACGCGGCGCCGACGAGCCGTGGCCGGTCGCCCGCACCGCGTCGTTCACCGCAGGGCTCGCTGTCGCGGCCTTCGCGACGAACGGCAGCATCGCCGTCTACGACATGGCGCTGTTCTCGTCGCACATGCTGGGCCACCTCGCGCTCGTCATGCTCGCGCCGGCACTGCTCGTGGCGGGCCGCCCGCTCGGACTCGCGGTCGAAGCCGCCCGCCCGTCCACGGCACAGCGCATCGAGCGAATCGCGCAGGGGCGCGCCGTCTCGCTGCTGACCGCGCCGCCCGTCGCACTCGCCTGCTACACGGCCGTGATCGTCGGCAGCCACCTCACCGGGCTGATGGATACGATCATGCGCAACACCGTCACCGGTCAGATTGAGCATCTTGTCTACCTGATCGCCGGATACCAGTTCTTCGTGCTCATCGTGGGCGACGAGCCGATCAGGTGGCGGCTGTCGACGCCTGCGCGGTGGGGGCTGCTTGCCGTCTCGATGGCGGTCGACACGTTCACCGGCGTCACGCTGATGATGGCCACGACGCCCATCGCGATGCGCCCGCCGGCCGGCGTGCAGGTCGATCCGCTGGCCGACACGCACGCCGGTGGAGCGATCATGTGGTTCGGCGGCGACGCGATCATGGCCGCGGTGATGACGCTGCTGGCGATCGGCTGGCTGCGAACCGGCGGCCGCTCGCTCCGCGACCGCGAAAGCTGGCTCGAGCAGGCGCGGACGGTGACCCTCGACGAGCGCACCGGCACCGTCGCCGCGGGCAACGAGGACTTCGATGACGACGAGGAGCGGCTCGCGGCGTACAACCGGTGGCTGGGCGGCATGGCCGACAAGTAACCGGGGGGCGCACAGCACGTCGGGCTAGGGTCTACGTCATGCAGGTTCAGTTGCGGCACAACCCGTCATTCACCGTTGCCCGATGCGTGCTCGCCCCGGGCGAGCCCTTGCGGGTCGAGGGCGGCGCCATGATCGCGCACAGCGCGGGCGTCCAGCTCGAGTCCAAAGCGCAGGGCGGCATCATGAAGGGCCTCAAGCGCAGCGTCCTCGGCGGCGGCTCGTTCTTCGTCACGACGTACACCGCGCCGGCGACCGGCGGCTGGGTCGACGTCGCGGGCGTGCTCCCCGGCGACACCGTGCCCATCACGATCGCACCCGAACGTCCGTTCTTCATCACCCGCGGCAGCTGGATCGCGAACTCCTACGGCGTCGAGATCGACACCCAGTGGGGCGGCATGGCCAACATGTTCGGTGGCGAGGGCGGGTTCGGGTTCCGGGCCACCGGTCAGGGCGAGGTGCTGTGCAGTGTGTACGGCGCGATCGACTACATCGACCTTCAGCCGCAGGAGGTCGTGACGATCGACACCGGGCACGTCGTCGCGTACGACCTGGCCATCCAGTTCCGGATGCGCCGCGCCGTCGAGGGCCGCAGCATGCAGTCGCTGAAGAGCGGCGAGGGCTGGGTGTTCGACTTCTCCGGTCCGGGACGCGTGCTGCTGCAGTCACGCAACCCCGATGCGTTCGCCGCGTGGGTGGGTCAGCTCGTCCCCAGCAACCAGGCCCGCGAGGGCATCGGCGGGATCGCCGGCGGCCTATTCGGGCGCTAGTGGCCTGATCGCCGAGCGCAGCAGCCCGCCGACATCGCCCAGCACGTGCTCGCCGTCGCGCACGACGACACGTCCGTCGACGATGACCATGTCGACGTCAGCCGCGGACGCGGCGAGCATGGCCTGTCCCGGTTCGACGCCGGCTGTCCGGACCGTACCTAGGCGTACGGACACGAGATCCGCCCTAGCACCAGCGGCCAGATAACCGGCGTCGGCCCAGCCGAGGCTGTGGTGCCCGGTCATTGCAGCGACGAGCTGATCGGCAGTGAACCGCCCGCGTTGCCGGGTGTCCAGCCGCTCGTGCATCTCGAGCGCGCGCGCTTCCTCGAACAGGTCGATCACCACGTGCTGGTCGCTGCCAAGGGTGAGCGGTGCACCAGCGTCGAGCAGGTCGCGCGCCGGGCCGATGCCGTCAGCCAGGTCGCGTTCGGTGGTCGGGCAGACGCCGATGCTGGTGTGCGAATGGCCGAGCAGCGCGATGTCGTCCGTGCTGACATGCGTGGCATGCACCGCAGTCGTCAGCGGCCCGAGGGCGCCCGCCTCGTCGAGTACCCCGGCGGGCGTGCGCCCGTAGGCCCGCAGGCATTGCTCGTTCTCGGCCGGTTGCTCGGATACGTGGACGTGCAGCGGCCGGCCCACGGCCGTCGCCACCACGACCGGCAGCTCCTCGCGAGGCACCGCCCGCACCGAATGGATCGCCGCGCCGATGATCGTGTTGCCGTCCCCGCGCAGCGCGGCGACGCGATCGGCCCAGGCCGCAGCCGTCCCGTCGCCGAAGCGAAGCTGCGCGCCGTCGAGCGGCTCGCCCGCCACGCCACCTACCAGGTAACACGCGTCGAGCAGCGTGATCCGGATGCCGGCCTGGCGTGCCGCCTCGATCAGCGCGTTGCCCATCGCGTTCGGGTCGGCGTAGCGCCGCCCGCCCTCAGCGTTGTGCAGGTAGTGGAATTCACCGACGCTCGTCACTCCGGCCAGCGCCATCTCGGCGAACGTCGCGCGCGCCAGCGCGAAATACGAGTCGGGATCGAGCCGGGCGGCGATCGCGTACATGCGTTCGCGCCACGTCCAGAACGTGGACGCGTCGTGCGTGCGGCCGCGCAGGGCTCGATGAAACGCGTGGCTGTGCGTGTTCGCGAAACCCGGCATCACCAGCCCGGACAGGCGTACGTCGCCATCCTGGATGTCGGCGTCGGTCTCCACCGCCAGGATCCGTCCACTGTGGACAGTGATCCGAACGTCGCGCGCAACGCCGTGATCGAGCCAGGCGAACTCGGCGGAGTACGTGGTCACCGGGCCAGCTCCTCGAGGACGGTGGTGAGCGCCTCGACGCCGGCCAGGCAGTCGTCGCGCGTGGCGAACTCGGCCGGAGAATGCGAGACGCCGGTGGGATTGCGTACGAACAGCATCGCACTCGCAATGCCCGCACCGGCTAGGATTCCGGCGTCGTGGCCGGCTCCGGTGGCGAGCATCGGCGGGCCGTCCAACACAGCAGCGATGCGTGAGCGCAGCGCGGGGTCGAACATGGTCTCGTCCGTCCACGATTCCTCGGTCACCGCCCCCGACATCTCGGCGATGACCGCGCGGACCGACTCGGCGCGCGGTGCCCGGGCGTCGACCCATGCCGTGACGTGCGACGCGATCGCGTTGACGCCGTTGGGCACGACCCGAACCTTGCCGCACGTGGCGAGCGCGCCGTGCCGCGAGGCGGCGTCTCGCGCGGCGAGAACCAGCCGCGCGTAAGCCAGCATCGGGTCATCGCGATCCGCGAGCGGCGTCGTGCCGGCGTGGTTGGCCTCGCCGGCCAAGTCGACGCGCCATCGCCCGTGTGGCCAGATCGCGCTCGCGACGCCGACCGGTGCGCCGAGGTCGACCAGGCCGCGGCCCTGCTCGACGTGCAGCTCGACGAACGTCGCGATGCGGCGCAGCGTCTCGTCGTCGCGGCCGACGGATTCGGGCGAGCGCCCCGCGGTCCGCAACGCGGACGCCATCGTCACACCGTCAGCGTCGCGCAACGCCAGCGCGCGCTCGGCGGCGAGCGCACCGGTCAGCAGCCGTGAGCCGGCACACGCGATCCCGAACCGAGCGCCCTCCTCGTCGGCGAAGTTCACCACGCCGATCGGACGGGACGGCACGAATCCCCTACTGCGCAAGGCATCCACGGCGACGAGCGCCGACACGACACCGAGCGGTCCGTCGAACGCGCCGCCGTCGGGCACCGAGTCGAGGTGGCTGCCGGCGACGACACCCGGCACGGCGTCGGGATCGCCCCACCACGCCCACTGGTTGCCGGCCCGATCGACCGTCACGGCCAGGCCGTGGTCGGCCGCGACGGCGGCGAACCATTCGCGCAACGACAGGTCCGTCGGCGTCCAGGCGAAGCGCCGGTACCCGCCGCCGGACGAGGAGCGGCCGAGCGGCAGCAGCTCGTCCCACAGCGCGTCGAAGCTCATGTGGTCAATCGTGGTCGATTCACCCCGCGGGCGGTGGCAAATCGACCACGATCGCGGAGCGAATCAGCCCAACCCGGCGCTCGACAGCCAGTCCTTGGCAACCTTGTCGGGGTCGCCGCTGGACGCCTTGGCCACCAGGTCGGCGAGCGTCGCCGTGTCGAGCTTGGCGGAGACCGCGTTGCACGCGTCGACCATCGGCTGGCTGAGCTTCGACTTGTTGACGAGCGGCACCACGTTCTGAGCCGCGAACATGTTCTTCGGGTCCTCCAGCGAGACGAAGTTGTTCTTCGCGATCGAGGAGTCCGTGGAGAAGATGTCGGCGGCAGCGATGGTGCCGTTCTTCAAGGCATTGACGGTGATCGCACCGCCGGCGGCGAGTGGCGTGAACCGTCCGAACGTCACGCCGTACACGCTCTTGAGTGCCGGCACGCCGTCCGGGCGCGTCTTGAACTGAGCGGGCGCGCCGAGTGTCAGCTTGCTAGCCACCGACGCGAGGTCGGCGATCGTCTTCAGGCTGTACTTCGACGCCGTCGCCTGGGTGACGGTGATGGTGTCACTGTCCTGCGCGGCGGCGAATTGCAGGACGGTCAGCTTGTCGCCGACCTTCTGCTGCAGTGCGGCGTACACGTCGTCGGGCGTCTTGGCCGTCGCCGAGGAGTCGAGGTAGGACAGGATCGACCCGCTGTACTCCGGGATGAAGTCGATCGAGCCGTCGTTCAACGCCTTGATGTAGATCGGACGCTCACCGATGTTCAGGTGCTTGGTGACGTTGACGCCCTTCGCGGACATGGCGTCCGCGTAGATGTCGGCGAGCAGCACGTTCTCGGTGAAGCCCGCCGAGCCCACCGTGATCGAGCCCGGCTCGGTCGGCAGGCCCGTTGCGGGCGCCGACGAGGACTCCGAACCGGACGAGCTCGCCGCCGGAGGCGTGGTCGTCTTGTTGGAACTTCCGCTGCTGCCGCAGGCGGTGAGGGCCATGACGAACCCCAGAAGTGCCGCCAGCAGCGCGTAACTGCGCTTCATCTCTCTCCTTTGTTGTCCCGTAATACGGTCTGCCGCCCCCGTTTGGCGGTCATGCCTCTGCCAACTCCACCACGGCGCCTCCCGCCGGGATCGCCGTCGGCCGGGCGCGCCGGCGAGCGACGCGTCCGGAGACGCCGGGCGAGACGACGACGCGCTCCATTCCGATCAGCACGAGGTCGGCGACCACCGCGAGCACTGCCACGAGGATGCCCGCGGATACCATCGCCGGGTAGCCACTGTGCGGATCGTTGATGACGTCCACGCCGTCGAGGATCAGCCGGCCCAGGCCGCCGAGGAAGGGTGCGTAGGCGGCGACGGTCGCGGTGGCGATCACCTGCAGCGTGGCGCTCCGGATGCCGGACATGATGAGCGGCAGCGCATTGGGGAATTCGACCTTGCGCACGACCTGCGAACCGGTCATGCCCATGCCCTTCGCGGCGTCGCGAACAGCTGGATCGACGTTCTGCACGCCGGCGTACGTATTCGTGAGGATGGGCGGAATCGCCAGCACCACAAGCACAATCTCGACCGGGACGAAGTACTGGAACGAGCCGGTGGGTACCAGTCCGGGAATCGTGGTCGTGGCATGGATCTTCGGCGACAGCCAGATCACGAGCAGGACGACGAACCCGAGGCTCGGCACGGCACGCAGCCCGTTGGCCAGCCCGGCCACGGCCACCACGCCGTGGCCCGTGTGCCCGACCCACAGGCCGAGCGGCAGGGCGATGACCAACGCGACGACGACCGCGATGAGCGTGTAGTAGACGTGTTCGCGCAAGTGCACGAGCAGGCCGTTCGGCCCCCACCAGTTGGCCGGGTCGTTGAGCCACACACTGACTCGGCCGAAGTCGAGGCCGTCGCCGCTCGACGCGAGCGCCATCACGATCGCACCGCCCGCTGCCAGGGCGTCAGTAACCGCATGGCGACCAGAATGACGCCGTCGAAGACCAGCGCCAGCGCGACGATCATGATCAGGCCGAGCAGGATCGGGGTGAGCGAGTTGAGCTGAGACCCCTCCGTGAACAGCGTGCCCAATTGCGCCACGCCGAGCAGCGACGCCACCGACACCAGGCTCACGTTCGACACAGCGGCCACCCGCAGGCCGGCACCGATCACCGGGACGGCGATCGGCAGCTCGACCGCGAACAGCCGCTGCCGGTTGGTGTATCCCATCGCGGACGCCGCCGAGAGCGTCGTGGCCGACACGGACGCAAGCCCATCGGCCACGACCCGGACGAGCAGGGCCACCGTGTACACCGTCAACGCGACGGCGACGTTGACCGGATCCAGCGTCTTGGTGCCCAGCAAGCCGGGCAGGACGACGAACAGCACCAGTGACGGGATCGTGTAGAGCAGGCCGGCCGCCGTCACCAGGGGCGGGTAGGTCCAGCGGAACCGGTTCGCCAGCCAGCCGATCGGCAAGGCGATGATCAGCCCGGCGACGAGCGGCACCGCGGCGAGCCACACCGTGGTCCACGTCCAGTGCAGGACGTCGGTCTGGTGGTCGCGGAAGTAATTCCAGACGTTCACGACGCACCCAGGTCCGCCGGTGCATGCCGGATCGTCTCGGCGTGCGCCTCGATGCGTCCGAGCACTTCGGATGCCGTGACGCTGCCGGCCAGCCTTCCCTCGGAGTCGACGACCACCCCTCGACCGCTCGGCGAGGACAGCGCCGCGTCGAGCGCCTCACGCAGCGTGCCGCCGCGGGTGGCGAGCGTGCCGCCGAGGTTGAGCAGCTCCGGCGTTACCGGTCCGCTCAGGGCGCTCTTCGGGACGCCGGTGAGCGCGAGCCAGCCCTGCGGCGCAGCCGCTTCGTCGACGACGAGCACCCAGCCGTCGTGCGCGACGCCGGTCGCGTCGGCCAGCTCGGAGCCGAGCGTGATCGTCGGCTCGTCGTGCAGCGACAACGCGTCGGCGACGGTGAACCCGAGCGCGCGGTAGCCGCGGTCGCGCCCGACGAAGCCCGCGACGAACGAGTCCACCGGGCGCGACAGCAGCTCGGCCGGAGTCGCGAGCTGCGCCAGCTTGCCCCCGACACGCATCACGGCGACGCGGTCGCCGAGCTTGATCGCCTCGTCGATGTCGTGCGTGACGAACACGATCGTCTTGGCCAACTCGGCCTGCAGGCGCAGGAACTCGTCCTGCAACTGCGCGCGGACGACAGGGTCGACGGCCGAGAACGGCTCGTCCATGAGCATGACCGGCGGGTCGGCGGCCAGCGCGCGAGCGACACCGACGCGCTGCTGCTGCCCGCCGGAGAGCTGTGCCGGGTAGCGCTTCGCGAACTCGGCGGGCAGGCCCACCTGCTCGAGCAGCTCCATCGCCCGCGCGCGTGCCTTGCGGCGGTCCCACTTGAGCAGGAACGGCACGGTGGCCACGTTGTCGACGACCGTGCGGTGCGGGAACAACCCAGCCGCCTGGATGACGTAGCCCATACCGCGACGCAGCTGCGCGGGCGCGACCGTGGCCGTATCGCGATCGTCGAGCCAGATGTGGCCCGCGGTCGGGTCGATCATCCGGTTGATCATGCGCAGGCTCGTGGTCTTGCCACAGCCGGACGGTCCGACCAGCACGGTGATCTGGTGCGACGGGGCCTCGAAGCTCAGCTCGTCGACGGCGACGGTGCCATCGGGATAGCGCTTGGTGACGGATTCGAAGCGGATCACCGGCTGTCTCCTCCTGGTAGCTGACAGAGCCCGGTCTCTGCCTGCCGGGACGTGGCGAGCGCGCTGATCCGTACGAGCCTGGCACACACCACTGACGTCGGCTACAGCCGCCGCCTCACGTCACGCGACTGTAACCATCAATATAGGGATAGGAGAGGTGGCTGGCCGCTCGGTTACTCGCGAGTAGCAGTCACTAGGGTGGGCCTCTGACCCCGCGTGCGAGTTGACGTAGGAGAGACCCGTGGCGCTGCGCCTCACCATCACCTTGATCATGCTCGCGCTCACGGCCGCGATCGCCGGGCGACGGATCGTGTGGCTGGTGCGGCTGATCCGCTCCGGCCGGCCGACGCCAGGGCGCTTGGACGGCATCGGTGACCGACTGCGCGCCGAACTCGTCGAAGTGCTGGGCCAGCGCAAGCTGCTCAAATGGTCGGTTCCCGGGCTGGCGCACTTCTTCACGTTCTGGGGCTTCATCGTCCTCGGCATCACGGTCGTCGAGTCGTTCGGCGCCGCCGTGATCAGCAAGGACTTCGCGTTCCCGTTCGTCGGCCACGCGCGGTGGCTCGGCTTCCTCGAGGACTTCTTCGCGGTCGCGGTGCTCATCGCGCTCTGCGCGTTCGCGATCATGCGAGTGCGCCAGGCACCGGCGCGTCGGCAGCGCAGCAGCCGGTTCTACGGCTCGCACACCCGCCCGGCATGGGTGATCCTCGGCATGATCACGCTCGTCGTCGTCACCCTGCTGCTCTACCGCGGCGCGCAGTACAACACCGGGCACTTCCCGTGGGGCACGTCGAAAGCTCCGTTCGCGTCCTACGTCGTGGCCAAGGCGCTCGGCACCGGCGCGTACAACCAGGGCGTCGAGACGTTCTTCGTGCTCGGGCAGATGGCGGTCATCCTCGGCTTCACGATCCTGGTGGTCTACTCCAAGCACTTGCACATCGCGACGGCGCCGATCAACGTCTCGACGAAGCGGGTGCCGGACGGGCTCGGGCCGCTGCTGCCCGTCCTGGACACCGAGGGCAAGCCGATCGACTTCTCCGACGCCGACAACCTGTCCGAGGACACCCTGTTCGGCAAGGGAAAGATCGAGGACTTCGGCTGGAAGGGCTACCTCGACTTCGCGACGTGCACCGAGTGCGGGCGATGCCAGTCGCAGTGCCCGGCGTGGAACACGGGCAAGCCGCTCTCGCCCAAGCTCGTCATCATGGATCTTCGCGATCACCTGTTCGCCAAAGCCCCTTATCTCATAGGCGGAAAGCCGCTGCCGTCCGACGTGGCCGTCGAGGCGCACGAGCCCCATACGCCGGAGTCCGGTTTCGGCCGGGTTCCCGGATCGGGACCGGATCAGGCGGCGCGGCCGCTGGTAGGCGACCTCGCGTCCGGCGGCGTCATCGACCCGGACGTCCTGTGGTCGTGCACGACGTGCGGCGCCTGCGTCGAGCAGTGCCCCGTCGACATCGAGCACATCGACCACATCGTCGACATGCGCCGGTACCAGGTGCTGATCGAGTCGTCCTTCCCGTCCGAGGCCGGCGTCATGCTGCGCAACATCGAGAACAAGGGCAACCCGTGGGGACTGTCCGAACGCGCCCGCGAAGAGTGGACGAACGGGCTGGACTTCGAGGTACGGCGAGCCGTGCCGGGCACGCCGCTCGATGCCGATGTCGAGTACCTGTTCTGGGTCGGCTGCGCCGGCGCGCTGGAGGACCGCTCGCGCAAGGTGACGCGCGCGTTCGCCGAGCTGCTGCACGTCGCCGGCGTCGAGTTCGCGATCCTCGGCTCCGCCGAGACGTGCACCGGCGACCCTGCCCGGCGGCTCGGCAACGAGTTCCTGTTCCAGATGCAGGGCATGCAAAACGTCGAGACGCTCAACTCGATCACCCGCGCGGCGCCGCTCAAGATCGTCGCCACCTGCCCGCACTGCTTCAACACGCTGGCCAACGAGTACCCGCAGATCGAAGGCCATTTCGACGTCGTCCACCACACGCAACTGCTCGCGCGGCTCGTCGATGAGGGACGGCTCACGCCGGTCGAGCCGATCGACAAGAAGGTGACCTACCACGATCCGTGTTATCTCGGCCGGCACAACAAGGTGTACACGCCGCCGCGCGAGGTGCTGGGCTCGATCCCGGCGCTGCGCTCGCAGGAGATGCATCGCTGCAAGGAGCGCGGTTTCTGCTGCGGCGCGGGCGGGGCGCGGATGTGGATGGAGGAGAAGATCGGCAAGCGGGTCAACGTCGAGCGCACCGAGGAGGCGCTCGGCCTGGACCCGGACCTGATCTCGACGGCCTGCCCGTTCTGCATGGTGATGCTCACCGACGCGGTGACAGCCAAGCAGGCCGACGGCAGCGCCCGCGACGACGTCGCCGTGCTCGACGTCGCCCAGATCCTGCGCCAGTCGCTGGGCTAACCGGCCCGCTTTTGGCCGCCGAGCGTCATATAGCCACCTGGGCGGCCAAAACCGGAGCGTGGCCGTCCTTGAGGCGGCTGGTCGAGGAGCGCCGCGAGGGCAACATGACCGAACGACTGCTGCGCGCGACCGCGGCGTCCTACGTGATCTCGCCCGCGGCGCTGGCCGCCCTGGCGCCCGACCCGTCGCGCTCGCCGGACCGGACTTACGCTCTTGGCGTGACGGGGACCGCGGCTCGGGTGGTGCCGATACCGCTGCTCGTCCACCTGCGCCGAGCGCACGATCACATCGACCAGCACTACCGCTCGCCGCTGGATCTTGGCGAGCTGGCTCGCGTCGCCGGTGTGTCCAAGTACCACTTCGCCCGATGTTTCGAGGCGGCCTACGGCGAGACTCCGATCCGGTACCTGACCCGTCGCCGCATCGAGCGTGCCCAAGACCTCTTGCGCGCCGCCAACCTGACGGTGACCGAGGTGTGCATGCTCGTCGGGTTCTCCAGCCTCGGCTCGTTCTCGTCGCGGTTCAGCGCGCTGGTCGGCGAGAGCCCGACGGAGTACCGCGACCGCTGGGCAGTTGACGGCGGACCGCACGTCCCAGGGTGCTACCTGTTCATGCGCGGGGCGATGGATCCGGGCGGCACGACCGGTCGCTCGTCCAATCGCGCAATCTGAGAGAAGCGCGGGCCTGCCGCGACGACATAGCGTCGCTCGCATGATTACCAACATCTCACTGGCCACCGTCCACTGCCTCGATCAGGAGAAGGCACGCGACTTCTACGTCGACGTCCTCGGCTTCGAGCCCCGCGTCGACATCACGGCGGGCGAGGGCCTGCGCTGGGTCACTGCCAGCCACCCGAGCCAGCCCGAGCTTCAGGTCACGTTCATCACGCCGGGGCCGCCGCTCGATCCCGAGTCCGCCGACTTCCTGCGCCGGCAGTTGGAGAAGGGCGACTGGGGCGGGCTCGGGCTACGCGTCGACGACTGCCGAGCGACGCACAAGGAACTCGTCGCCAAGGGCGTGACGTTCGTGCAGGAGCCGGCCGACCGTCCCTACGGCGTCGAGGCGATCATGCGCGACAACTCCGGCAACTGGATCGTGCTCGTCGAGCCGAAGGAATTCACGGCCCAGGACATGGCCTGACGCGGGCCGCCCGCCGGACACGGACCGCCCGCCTGACGCCATCCATTGCCGGGAACGGTTGTCATGAAACGCGCTTGTGCTCTGCTCACATTGATGCAGGCAGAGCACAAGCAAGCCACAGCGCCACCCCCACGCGGATGGCGGCGCGCCAGGGCCCGCTACCGCGCCACTCCGTCGTCGAGGACGGGCTTGACGTCCACGATCGGCGTCGCGTCCAGCGCCTCGAGGTCACGCACCTGCACCCGCAGGCCGTCGATCGCCAGGATCGTCACGCGGTGCAGCCCGATCGGATTGGGCCGATCGGGCGAGCGAGTGCTGAACACCCCCGTCGGCGGCCTGGTCAGGTCGCCGCGGGGGTGGACGGTCAGGGTGTCACGTTGCCCTCGGTCGAGCCAGGTCAGCACGATCACGTCGCTGCCGACCTGCAGATCGCGGATGCCGTCGAGCACGTCCGGCTCGAACACGAGCCACGCGTCGGGCGATCCCTCGTCACCTTGCTTCGGCGCGGCGGCACGATCCACCAGCGGCGACTCGACCCGGCCGATCGGCTGCAGCTCGTACACGCGAACCTCCTCGACGCTCAGTCGGCGCGCAGCGACAAGGTGAGGCACGCCGCGCCGGCAAGTGCGGCCAGCGTGCGCACATGGTTCCAGGCCATCCATCCGCTGAAGTAATGGGCCCAGGTCTGCGCGGCACCGGCGGCGTTCGAGTCGACCAGGGCCAGCGCGTCGTTGCGGGGCACGTGGTAGGCGACGGTCACCACGAAGGCGATGAGATAGAGCGCGACGCCGGCCAACTGGTAGACGCTCGACGGCTGGCCCAACCGCCGGAACGCCGACACCGCGAGTACGACGCCGGCGATCGCGGTGCCGACGAACGCCGTCATGAACCAGGCCGTCGGCGCGGCTTTGTTGATGGCATTCATCGCGGAGATGCTCTGCGTTGCGGGCAGTCGCCGCAGGGCCGTCATCACGAAGCTGGAGAACGCGAAGAACACGCCGGCGTTCAGGCCCGCGCCGAGCGCGGTGACGATGGTCAGGACGCGTGAGTAGCTGTCGATCATCGGACGCCTCCGGGCGCTGAGTGTGTTGGTCATGGCCTCAGTGAAGTAGCCGCGCGCGAGACGATCCATAGCTGGATCGCTCAATTCCATGCGTTTTCGTCTACGCTGCCTGCATGGACGCACTGACCGGACTGCTCCGCGGGCCGAGGGCGCAGGGCGCGTTCCTGCTGCGCTCGGTGATGAGCCCACCGTGGTCGATTCGCATCCAGGACGAGGCGCCGCTCACCGTCGTGGCGATGGTGCGCGGCCAGGCGTGGATCGTCGCCGACGATCCGGCGGCTGAGCCGCAGACGCTGCGTCCGGGCGATGTGGCGGTAGTGCGCGGCCCCGACCCGTACATCGTCGCCGACGATCCGGCGACCGAGCCGCAGATCGTGATCCATCCCGGCCAGCGCTGCACCACGCCCGACGGCGAGAGCCTGGCCGAGGCGATGGACCTCGGCGTGCGCACCTGGGGCAACAATCCGCAGGGCGCGGCGATGATGCTGACCGGCACGTACCAGGGCGCCGGCGAGATCAGCCGAAGGCTGCTCGGCGCGCTGCCGTTCCTGATCGTCCTGCGCGCGGACGAGTGGGACTGCCCGGTGATCCCGCTGCTCGTCGACGAGATCGTCAAGGACGAGCCCGGCCAGGAGGTCGTCCTCGACCGGTTGCTCGACCTGCTGGTGATCTCCGTGCTGCGCGCGTGGTTCGCGCGCGAGGGGGTCAAGGCGCCGACGTGGTACCGGGCGCACACCGACCCGATCATCGGCCGCGCCCTGCGGATGCTGCACAACGACCCGGCTCATCCGTGGACGGTGGCCGGCTTGGCCGCCGAGGTCGGCGTCGCGCGGGCCACCCTGGCGAGGCGCTTCACCGAACTGGTCGGCGAGCCGCCGCTGTCGTACCTGACCGGCTGGCGGCTGGCGCTCGCCGCCGACCTGCTGCTCGAG
This sequence comes from Jatrophihabitantaceae bacterium, assembly GCA_036506855.1. Taxonomy (GTDB): domain Bacteria; phylum Actinomycetota; class Actinomycetes; order Mycobacteriales; family Jatrophihabitantaceae; genus DASXRA01. Next base: position 2 of record DASXRA010000394.1, on the reverse strand, counting down.
CC
>DASXRA010000393.1:0-2469 GCA_036506855.1 Jatrophihabitantaceae bacterium | reverse complement strand
ACGGCGGGGGCGTGCTGTGCCGGTGCGGGCAGCGCGACTGCCTCGAGGCTGTCGCCGGCGGCTGGGCCCTGGTGAAGGCGCTGCGGGCCGAGGGCCGCCAGGTGACCCACGTCCGCGACGTGGTCCGGCTGGCGCTCGGCGGCGACCCGGTCGCGCTGGACATGATCCGCGAGTCCGGCCGGCGGGTCGGCGAGGTGCTGTCGTCCGCGGTGACACTGCTCAATCCGGGCGTGGTGGTGATCGGCGGTGACCTCGCCTCGGCGTACGAGCCCTTCGTCGCCGGCGTCCGGGAGTCGGTCTACGGCCGCTCGACCGCGCTGTCCACCCGGCAGCTCCGGATCGTGCCGAGCACGTACGGCGACCGCATCGGCCTCGTCGGCTGCGTCGCCATGGTGCTCGGTACGGTGCTGGCCGCCGACGCCGTCGGCAACCCGCGCCCGGACCGCGCCGTCGCCGCCCGCTGACAGCGGTCGTCGACGTTTGATTCTGTGCTTTCTCTTTCGGGTTTGTCGTGCTTGGATCCTGTGCCATGAGCATCAGCATCGGGATGGCCGGGGCCGGCCAGTTCGCACCGTCGTTCCTGCGGCTGTTCGCCGCGCACCCGGACGTGCACGAGGTCCGGCTCGCCGACGTGCTGCCGGACCGTCTCGCCGAGATGGCCGCGCAGCACGGCATCACCACGACCTACTCGTCGTACGACGAGCTGCTGGCGTCGGACGTCGACGCGGTGGCGGTCTTCACCCAGCGCTGGCTGCACGGCGAGATGGTGATCCAGGCACTGCGGGCCGGCAAGCACGTGTACTCGACCGTGCCGATGGCGATCGATCCCGGCCACATCGCGACCATCATCGAGCTGGTCGAGCAGACCGGGCTGACGTACATGATGGGTGAGACCAGCTACTACTACCCCTCCTCGGTGTTCTGCCGGGACAAGCTGGCCAAGGGCGAGTTCGGCCGCGTGTTCTACGCCGAGGGCGACTACGTGCACGACATGGACCTCGGCTTCTACGCGGCGTACCAGTACTCCGGCGGCGCGGACTGGAAGACGACCGCCAGCTTCCCGCCGATGCTGTACCCGACGCATGCCGTCGGCAACGTCTTGTCGGTGACCGGGCTGCACGCCACGCACGTGTCGTGCGTCGGCGTCACCGACGACCGCGGCGACGGGGTGTTCGACAAGACGATCAGCCGGTTCGGCAACGACATCAGCAACGCCTCGGCCTTGTACACGCTGTCGAACGGCGGCGCGATGCGGACGAACGAGTTCCGCCGGGTCGGCTACCCCTCGCACATCCGGGAGTCACGGCTGCGGATGTTCGGCACAGAGGGCAGCTTCGAGCAGCTGGCGACGGTCAGCCTGTGGCAGACCCGGCACGGCGTCGAGGACGTCTCGGCGCTGCTCACCGCGCACGCTGGGGACGTCGGGGACGCCGACCTGGTGAACGTGGATCCGGCGCTGCGGGACGCGTTCGTCTCGGGCAGCGCGCCGGTGCACGACCGGAGCCGGCTGCCCGGCGCGTTCACCGGCCTGCCGAACGGGCACGAGGGCTCCCACCACTTCCTGGCGGACGACTTCGTCCGGGCCGTCGTGGACGGGACGCTGCCGCCGGTGAACGCCTGGGTCGCCGCCCGCTACACCCTGCCCGGCATCGTCGCGCACCAGTCCGCGCAGCGAGGCGGCGTACAGCTGGAGATCCCCGACCACGGCGACGCCCCGGGCTCCTGACCCGGTCCTCACCCGAACCGTCCGTCCCGTACGCCTACATCGGCCCCTTGCGCCCACCTAACGGGAGCGATATCAATTAGTAATTGAATATGTAATGATCTAGGTTAGCCTGGCAGAGCGACGTCGCGCGAAGGAGTGGGACTGTGACGAACGATGCTGTGCCCGGCAGCTCTCGGTTCGCGGGCCGGGTGGCCGTTGACGGCGACTGGAGCGCGGTAGAGGACTCGGCATGAGCGGACGAGGATCGATGGGTGGGTACCGCGGTCGTGGACTGCACGGCGACGTGGTCGAGGCACTGGGACAGCGGATCCTTGCGGGCGAGCTGGACGAGGGCGAGACACTCGACGTACCGGCGCTGGAGGTCGAGTTCGACGTAAGCCGCACCGTGCTGCGCGAGGCGCTGCGCGTCCTGAAGGCCAAAGGGCTGATCGACGCGCGCCAGAAGCGCGGGACGTTCGTGCAGCCGCGCAGCGAGTGGCGCCTCCTCGACCCGGACGTCGTCCGCTGGCAGTTCGCCGGGCGCGACGACAGCCGGTTCCTCGACGACCTGGCCGAAGTGCGGGGCATCGTCGAGCCGGCCAGCGCACGCCTGGCCGCGCTGCGCCGCGACGACGCCGACATCGCCGCCATGGAGAAGGCCCTCGAGACGATGTCGGCGGCCGTGCGCGGTGAGGCCGACGCCGTCGAGGCAGACCTCTCGTTCCACCGGGCGCTGCTCGCCGCCACCCACAACGAGCTGCTGG
>DASXRA010000392.1:0-7781 GCA_036506855.1 Jatrophihabitantaceae bacterium | reverse complement strand
GGTGCAGTGTGCCGAGGTGCGTCCCGTCGGCGGTGATGATCCAGATACCGGACGGCCCGCAGACGTAGAGGTTGCCGAGCACGTCGACCTTGATGCCGTCGATCGCATCGTCGCCGGACGCACCGGTCATGTCGAAGAACTCGATGCCAGCGGCCACCGAGCCGTCCGGCGCAACGTCGTAGCGCATGACGACCTTGTGCTGCGTATCCCAGTCGCCGACGTACAAGTGGCGCTCGTCCGGCGAGAACGCGAGACCGTTCGGCGCGGCAAGGGAATCGGTCACCAGCGAGACCTCGCCGTCACGTACGCGGAACACCCCGCTGAACGGCAACTCCTTCTTCGGGTCGTCGAACACCTCGGGCAATCCGAACGGCGGATCGGTGAAGTAGAGCGTGCCGTCGGACCGGTAGACGAGGTCGTTCGGGCTGTTCAGCCGACGCCCGTCATAGTGATCGGCGAGCACGGTGACGTTGCCGTGCGGCTCGACCCGGACGACGCGCCGGTTGCCGTGCTGGCAGATCGTCAGCCGGCCTTGCGGGTCGAAGGTCAGCCCGTTCGAGCCTGGCTGGTGGAAGCGGCCGATGTCCAGACCGGTGTAGCCGCTGTGCGATCGGAAGACGCTGACAATCCCGGGGGGCGACCATCGGTAGATCTGATTTGTATTCGGCGAGCTGAACAGCAGCGCGCCGTCGGCCGTCCATACTGGGCCCTCGGTGAACTCGAAACCGCCGGCAACGCGCTCCATCGCCGTGCCCGGCGTCACGATGGCGTCTAGTGCGGCGTCGACCCGGGTCACGTCGTACGGCGCCGGGTCTGCGCTCGCCGCCTGCTCGGGTGTGAAGAAGTCCAGCGTGGCGCTCCGCAGCCAGATGTAGTTGCGCGGCGACGCCGAGATCGGGCCGTTCATGCCGAACACCGCGATCGAGAACGTCTGGCCGGGACGCGCCGCGTCCGTCAGCACGACCCGGTTCGGCGCGTTGAACCCTGCCACGACCGGCCCGCCCGCGTCGCCGAGCGCGGCGGGCAGCACGCCGTCGACCCACACCTCGGCGTAGTCGTCGACGACGACCTCGAACACGATCGTGCAGCCGGTCGGGTCAAGGTCGCCGACCCGCTCCGGAACAGTGACCGAAAGCCGGTACCAGTTGAAGCAGACCCGCCCGTTCGCCAACCGCAACTGCGTCTGCGCAGGCGTGAGCAAGCGCCACCCCGAGTCGTCGAACTCTGCCGTCCCCGCGTGCGGCAGGACGTCGAACGTCCTGTTAGGACGGTCGCCCGGCCCGAGAGGGTCGGCATCCGAGCCGACCTCGACGAAGTCGATCTCCTCGACGCGGGCGTCGCTGTAGCGCCACTCGGCGCCGACCAGGGCGGCACCCTCGTCGGCCTGCAGATCTACGACCGCCGCCGGGCGTCCGGACAACAGCTGAGGCGGGCGCGGAAGCATCGCTCACACCTCGACCTTCGTGACGAGATAGAGGAATGGGTCGGACGCGTCGACGAACTGGTGCGGCATCCCGTTCGGGATGACCAGGACATCGCCCACTGCGAGCTCGTGGGCGGTCTCGCCCGTCACGACCTTCGCGTTGCCCGCGGCGACCTGCATGATGTCGACGACCTGCTCGTGCAGCTCGACCTCGCCCGGGCCGGTACGCCGGCCGGCGTCGAGCTTGTAGGCCGGCGTGTCGACGAGCAGGCCGCCTACCTCGAACTTCTCGTGCAGCGTCTTGCTGGAGATGAACACGGCCTCACCCGGCGGGGCGGCGGCCGCGGCGTGCTGACCCAGTACGGCAAGTTCCTGGTCCTCGTCCGCGGACGACGCGCCGCTGACGCCGATCGCGCCGACCACGTGGCCGTCCACGACGATCGGCATGCCGCCCTGCAACGGGACCGCGCCGGCCAGGTGGAGTGCGGACGGGCGTCCGCCTGACGCCTGGTCCTCGAAGTCCTTGCTGGGACGGCGGTAGATCGCCGCGGTTCGGGCCTTGTCCGTGGCAACGCCGACGCTCGCAACCTGCGCCTCGTCGGGACGCCACAGGTAGATGAGCTCGCCGCCCGCGTCGACCGCTGCCGCAACGGGAGCCACGCCACGCGCTGTCGCCGCCGCCGCGACGGCCTGGGCCGCGACCTTCGCGCCGGCGTAGGTCAGCGCGGGCACCGCCACCGTGGAGAAGTCGGCCTGTGCGCCGGCGATCGACACCGACTCGTCCTCGTCCGGCGTCTCTCCGCTCGTTCCGATCGCGCCGACGACCTCGCCGTCGACTGTCAGCGGGATGCCACCGGTCAAGGCGCGGGCGCCGTGCAGGGCGAGCGCGCCGAGGCGGCCGTCGCTCACCTGCTTCTCGATCTCGCGGCTGGGCCGGACGAAGATCGCGGCCGTGCGGGCCTTGTCGATCGCCACCTGGTCGCTCGCCGGCTGCGCGCCCTCGGTGCGCCGCAGGGCGAGCATCCGGCCGGACGCGTCGACGACGACTATCACGACGCGGAATCCCTTGGCGACCGCGGCTTCGTGAGCCGCGGCGATGACGGCGTCGACACCTTGCGTGTCGAGCACTCTTCTGGTGCGGATCGCGGACATGCCGGTCACGCTCCCTTCGTGTCGAGCGCGGCCGCCCAGATGGCGGTGTCCGCTGTGATGAACAGGATGTTGTGCTCGGTACCGCCGAAGGTGAAGTTGACCGCGCCGGGCACGTCGATGTGGTCGATCAGGTCGCCGTCGGGGGAGTAGACCTGCACGCCGATCGGCGATGAGACGTAGACGCGACCTGCCCGGTCGACCTTGATGCCGTCGGGGAATCCCGGTGTGGTCACCGCGAACAGTCGCTGGTTGGCCAACTGCCGACCGCCGACGACGTCGAAGGCGATCACGTGATGGGGCAAGTTGACGTAATACGTGCCGAGTTCCTGGTTGGCGCCGCTGTCGGTCACGTACAGGACGCGCTCGTCCGGGGAGAACGCGATGCCGTTGGGCTTGCTGAACGAGTCGGCCACCACGGTCAGCGACTCGGTCGCCGGGTCGAATCGGTAGACGAAGTCGCCTACCTGCGGCTGCGGCCGGAAGCCTTGCAGGTATCCGTATGCCGGATCGGTGAACCAGATCGTGCCGTCCGACTTCACCACGACATCGTTGGGCGAGTTGAGCCGCAGGCCGTGCCACGCCTCGACGATCGTGGACGTCCGGCCACTACGGGGGTCGAGTCTTCGCAACTGCGCTGGCACCGACTGGTTTCCTTGGTCGCAGACGATCAGCATGCCGTCGTGATCGGCCGCCATGCCGTTGGGCGTGATCACGTCGGCGTCGACGACGGTGATCCGCTCGGCTTCGAGCGGGAAGCGATCACCGTCGAGGGCGAGCCGCTTGATCGAGGCCACCGGTGAGATCCGTCCGGCTCGAGGCAGCGTCGTGAAGTACAGGGCGTCCTCGCCAGGCAGGTAGACCGGCCCCTCGTGCGCGTCGACGTCGACCACCCGGACGAGCCGGTTTTGGCCGCCCGGCGTCATATAGCCACCTGGGCGGCCAAAAGTGCGCGGTTGGGTGAGCATCGTCATGCCCCGGCCCCGGTCAGTACCGGCAGCCCGGGCGCGGCGGGCTGCGCACCGAGCGTGCTGCGGCCGAGCCGCTGCGCAATGGACTCGGCCACTCGCAGCGCGTTCGCGATGATCGTCAGGGTTGGATTCACCGCGGTGCTCGACACGAAGAAACTCGAATCGGCCACGTACACGTTGTCGACGTCGTGCAACTTGCAGTCCAGGTCGAGCGCGGAGGTCGCGGGGTCGGTGCCGAACCGGATCGTGCCGTTCTGATGTGCGACGCCGCCGATGCCGAGTCGCCCGCCCGCGTACGAGTGGTTCTCGTAGACGTCGGGGCGGCAGTGCATCGCGTCGAGCAGGCTCATGAACTTCTCGCGCAGCCGCTGGTGGGCTTCGAGGTTGGTCGGCGAGTAGCTGAGCTGGATGCCCCCGTCAGAGCCGAGCGTCACCCGGTTGTCCGGCAGCGGCAGATCCTCCGTGGTCAGCCAGAAGTCGATCGAGTGGCGGGCCAGGTCAGCTGGGTCCGCTGCGTCCGGTACGTCGAATCCGACCAGCACGGCGTCGCTCTTGCCGAGCATCTGCATCGCCCCGAGTGGGTAGGGCCATTCACCGTCGCCGAAGTAGAAGTCGTTGATGCCCAGCGTCTTCTGGAACTTCGTCGGGTTGGGCTCCTTGGAGAACGCGATGAGCGACGAGTTGTTGTGGAGCATCAGGTGCCGACCCACCACGCCCGACGAATTACCCAGGCCGTCTGGGTGCTGGTCGTTCGCGGACGCCAGCAGCAACGCGGCCGAGTTGATCGCACCGCCGGCGACGACGACGACATCAGCCGAGTACGTCTCGACGGCGCCGTCGCGCTCGACCACAACCCGGTTCACCGTGCGTCCGGACGGGTCGGTCTCCAATCGCGTGACCAGCGCGCCCGTCCGCAGCGTGACGTTCGGATAGCGCAGCGCGGGCTCGACGCAGATGACCTGCGAGTCGGCCTTTCCGTTGACCAGGCAGGGGAAACCGTCGCACGTGGCACACCGAACGCATGCGGAGAACTGCGGCGCGTCCTCGTCGATCAAGATGCCGTTGGGTAGTGGGAACGGGTGTAGCCCCGCGGCGGCCAGATCGTCGCTCAGTTGCGCGATCCGCGGCTCGTGGCTGATTGCCCGATAGGGATAGTCCTCGGTCGCAGGCGGCTCGTCCGGGTCGACGCCCCGGCGGCCGTGCACGCGGTAGAGCCGCTCGGCCTTGGTGTACCAGGGTTCCAGGTCGGCGTAGGAGATCGGCCACGCAGGTGAGACGCCGTCGACATGCTGGATCGCGTCGAAGTCCCGTTCACGGAACCGGGACAGGATCGCGCCGTAGAACTTGGTGTTTCCGCCGACGTAGTAGTTCTGCTTCGGCTCGAACTTGTTCGGGCTGTCGCTGTTGGTGCAGTCCGTCCAGCTGCCCGAGTTGTGGTAGCGCCCTTCCGCCCAGACCGCCGCGGGACTCCAGTTCTCCGCTTCGCGAGGCAGCCAGCCGCCGCGTTCGAGCAGCAAGATCTTGGCCCCCGTCGGTGCCAGCGCGTGCGTGAGCGTGCCGCCGCCCGCGCCGGATCCGATGACAATGACGTCGTAGTGATCACTCATGGCCGTCTCCTTCAGACGATGGCCAACGGCGCGACCCAAGCGCCGGTGGCGCCGCGCAGTTTGGCGTGGGAGATGACGAGCAGGAACTCCGTGAGGCCCGCCGCGGCGATCTCGGCGAGGCGAAGGTTCTCGACGACGACCACGCCGTGTCGCGTGTTGAGCGTCTGCGGAACGACGAACGGCTCGGCCGGATCTTCGGCAGGCACCGGCCCGTAGCTCCACGTGTCGCAGCCGGTCAGTGCCACGCCGTGCTCGACCAGCCAACCGGCCACGGCCATGCCCGGCCCCGGCTCACCTTCGCCGTAGCGGACGTCGTCCGAACCCCACAGCGAGCCCCACCCGGTGTGGAAGAACACAGCGTCGCCGGGCCGGACGTCGACCCCGGCGACGTCGGCGAGCCCGATCACGTCGCCCGGCTCCAGCCGCTCGACGCCCCGCCGGGCCGCCACGTCGATGAGCACACCGCGAGTGACGATCTGCGGCAGCGTGTCGACGCCGAGCCTGTTCGTGCCGTGGTCCTCGGCGATGTCGGCCAGCCGGTACCCGTTGTAGGTTCGGTCGCCGTCCTGCAGGTGGTTCAAGGCATCCATATGCGTGCCCATCTGCTGCGTGGCGGTGACCTGCTCGACAATCCAGTTGACGTTGTTGCGACCCCATCCCTCCGGGCCGGCGTCGGGCCGGCGGCGGTTGATGTGGTGGTAGTTGGTCGTCAGGTACTGCCGAAACGTGCGCCCGGGAAACGCCGGGATGTCGGCGTGCAGTACGTGCGCGAGGTCGAAGACGACACCGCGCCGCACGAGCCCGACGGCCGAGAGCACCTTGGCCGGTGTGATCTCGTTCAGCGCGCCGGCCTCGTCGCCGTCCCCGTACTTGGACGGCCACCAGCGGGTGAGCACCTCACTCATTCGGAGGACCAGGTGGTCTCGAACGAGGGATAAAGGGTCAGCCCGCCGTCGACGAAGATCGTCTGGCCGGTGATGTACGCCGCCTCGTCCGAGCAGAGGAAGGCGGTCACGGCGGCCATCTCCTCGGCGTCGCCCGCGCGGCGCATCGGGATGTGGCTCTCGACGGCCTTGCGCTTGACCGGGTCGTCGATCCACGAGCGGTTGATCGGAGTCACCGTCGCGCCAGGGCCGATGCCGTTGACGCGGATGCCGCGCGCGGCGTACTCGAGCGCCAGCGTGTGCGTCAGGTTCTGCATGCCGCCCTTGGACACCGAGTAGCCGACGAAGCGCGGCTTCGGGATGACCTGATGCACGCTCGACACGTTGACGATCGAGCCCCCCCGGCCGGAGTCGAGGAAATGCCGAACCGCCTGCTGCGCGCACAGGAACGCTCCGCGCAGGTTGACCGCGAGGACGCGATCGAAGTCCTCGACGGCGAGCTTGTCGGTGTCCTCGGCGATCTGGATGCCGGCATTGTTGATCAGGTAGTCGATGTGGCCGTACTCGGCCAGGACCTGCTCGAACATCGCGGCAACCTCGCCGGCGTTCGAGACGTCCGCCGCCACGAGGATCGGCTTCGTTCCCGCCTCGGCCATCTGCTTCATGCAGATGTCGACGCCATGCTCGATCGACTCCTTCGTCTCCTCGGCGCCTTCTGGCCGGCCGACGTAGTTGATGGCGACGTCGACGCCCTCCTGACCCAGCCGGATGGCGATCGCCTGGCCGATGCCGGAGCTGCCTCCGGTCACGATGCCGACCTTGCCCTGTAGTCCCTTCACGGCGTGCTCCTCACAGTGACTGTTTGAAGCTGCTGTCCTCCCGACGGCCGAGACGTTTCATCGCGTGGCGCGGCCGTAACGCGGTGCGACCCGCGAGGACTGCCCAGACATGACGACTAGCGCCGCCGAGCTGGACGGCGACAGCGGACGTGGGCTCGGCGCATCACAGCAGACCGGCTGGACCGGCCTGGTCGCAGACCTCATCCTGCATGTCGATACCGATCACGACGGGACGTGAGGACATGACCACTCTGCAGTCCACGGAGCTGTTCGCGGCCACGCGTGACGGCTGGCATCGCCTGGCCGAGCACGTGCTGGCTGCCGCCGAATACGCCGAAACAGGCGAGATATCGCTTCGTCCCGTCGCCGGCGGATTCGAGACAACGCATCCGCTGCGCGGAAACACGCGGCTCCGCGTCGTGAACACCGAACTTGTCGTCGTCGACGATGCCGGGGTACGGACGGCGCCGCTGACCACTGTTGCGGAGGCGGCGCAATTCGTGGGTGTCCAACCTGGCATGCCCCCGACGGTGTACCCGCCGGCGACACCGCTGGAGCCTGATGCGGCCTTGCACGTCGACGCACGTTGTGCGCAGGCGCTGGCCGACTGGTACGAACTCGCCGACGCGGCGCTGGTACGGCTGACCGCCGAGCTCGGCGCTGCACCGCAGGAGCCGATCTTGTGGCCGGAACATTTCGACGTCGGGATCACGATCGAAGCGGTGAACTACGGCGCATCACCGGGCGACGATCACCACGCCCTGCCGTACCTGTACGTCGGCCCGCATGCCGGACCGCCCGTTCGTGACGAGTACTGGAACGCGTCGTTCGGCGCAACACGAACCGTTGAAGAGATCGCATCGCTGGACGAGGCGGTCGCGTTCTTCCGTACCGGCCACCAGCGACTG
>DASXRA010000391.1:0-23744 GCA_036506855.1 Jatrophihabitantaceae bacterium | reverse complement strand
CGCGCGGGCGAGCGCCACGCGTTGCTGCTGGCCGCCGGAAAGCTCGCGCGGGCGGCGATCGGACTTGCCCTCGAGCTCGACCAGTTCGAGCATCTCGCCGACCCGCCGAGTGATCTCCGCCTTGGCTGTCGCCTTGCGCCGGAGCCCGAAGGCCACGTTGTCGAACACCGACATGTGCGGGAAGAGCGCGTAGGACTGGAACACCATGTTGACGTCGCGGTGGTTCGGCGGCACGCCGACGACGTCCTTGCCGTAGAGCAGGATCTGACCGCTTGTCGGCTCCTCGAAGCCGCCGATCATCCGGAGCATCGTCGTCTTGCCGCACCCTGACGGCCCGAGCAACGAGAAGAATTCACCCTCGCCGATGATCAGGTCGACCCCGTCGACCGCCGCGACGACGCCACGGCGCGAGTGGAAGCTCTTCCTGATTCCGACCAGCTCGATCGCCGGCACGCGGACGGCGTCAGCGGTGGAGTCCGAAGCAGATCGCGACGCAGGACGAGGTTCGCCGTCCGCGCCGGACGACTTCAGAAGCTCCATGGATCCCACAGTTTCCCCCATCGCCTGCGGTCGGTCCATCGCCGAGGAATAGTGTCACGGCGCCAGGCCAATGACAAGCGATTCCGCAGATTATGGCCTCATTTTCAACGGAATCACTTGCCAGAAGTGTTTCAAACAGGTAAAGGTCTATGTCATGGCGCGCGGCGGATCACGCGAACTGGTCGATGACACCTCCAAGGCGATCATCGAGCAGCTACAGGAGGACGGCCGGCGCGCCTACTCGGCGATCGGCAAGGCAGTCGGTCTGTCCGAGGCGGCGGTCCGCCAGCGCGTCCAGAAACTGGTCGAGAACGGCGTCGTCCAGATTGTCGCCGTCACCGATCCGATGCAGATCGGCTTCGCCCGCCAGGCGATGATCGCGATCTCGGCGGTCGGTGACGTCGAGGTGATCGCCGATCAGCTCGCCAAGATCGACGAGGTCGACTACATCGTGATCACGGCCGGCGCCTGCGACATCCTCGCCGAGGTCGTCGTCGAGAACGACGCGCACCTGCTGCAACTCGTCAACCGGCAGATCCGCACGATCGAGGGCATCACCCGGACCGAGTCCTTTCTCTATCTCAAGCTCGTCAAGCAGACCTATGACTGGGGCGCACGATGACCGCAACGTCCACCCGAACGTTCGACGCCGCCGACCTGTCGGCCAAGGCCCGTGACCATCTCTGGATGCACTTCACGCGCCTGTCGTCCTATGCCGACTCTCCCGTGCCCACGATCGTGCGCGGCGAGGGCGCCTACATCTTCGACGTCAACGGCAAGCGCTACTTGGACGGACTTGCCGGCCTTTTCGTCGTTCAGGCCGGGCACGGCCGGCACGAGCTCGCCGAGGCCGCGTACCGGCAGGCTCAGGACCTCGCGTTCTTCCCGCTGTGGTCCTATGCCCACCCCGAGGCGATCGAGCTGGCCGACCGGCTGGCCGACTACGCGCCCGGTGACCTGAACAAGGTCTTCTTCACCACTGGCGGCGGCGAGGCCGTCGAAACGGCGTGGAAGCTTGCCAAGCAGTACTTCAAGCTTGTCGGCAAGCCGATGAAGCACAAGGTGATCAGCCGCAACATCGCCTACCACGGCACCCCGCAGGGCGCGCTGTCGATCACCGGGATCCCGGATGCGAAGAAGTACTTCGAACCTCTGGTGCCCGGCGCGCACAAGGCCCCGAACACCAACTTCTACCGGGCGCCGGAGCACGCCGACGACCTCGAGGCGTTCGGCCGCTGGGCAGCCGACGCGATCGAGCAGGCGATCGAGTTCGAGGGGCCGGACACCGTCGCCGCGGTGTTCCTCGAGCCGGTGCAGAACTCCGGCGGCTGCTTCCCGCCTCCGCCCGGCTACTTCCAGCGGGTGCGGGAGATCTGCGACCGGCACGACGTGCTGCTGGTGTCCGACGAGGTCATCTGCGCGTTCGGGCGGCTCGGCACCATGTTCGCGAGTGACAAGTTCGGCTACGTCCCGGACATGATTACCTGCGCGAAGGGCCTGACCAGCGGCTACTCCCCCATCGGCGCGTGCATCGTCAGCGATCGGATCGCCGAGCCGTTCTGGCACGGCAACGACTACTTCCCGCACGGGTACACCTTCGGCGGTCACCCGGTCTCGTCGGCGGTCGCGAACGCCAACCTCGACCTGTTCGAGCGCGAGGGTCTCAACCAGCACGTCCTCGACAACGAGGCCGCGTTCCGCGCCACGCTGGAGAAGCTGACCGACCTGCCGATCGTCGGCGACGTGCGCGGCGACGGGTACTTCTACGGCATCGAGCTGGTCAAGGACAAGGCGACCAAGGAGACGTTCGACGACGACGAGTCCGAGCGGCTGCTGCGCGGCTTCCTGTCCAAGGCGCTGTTCGACGCGGGCCTGTACTGCCGAGCCGACGATCGGGGCGACCCCGTCGTGCAGCTGGCCCCCCCGCTCATCGTCGGCCAGCCCGAGTTCGACGAGATGGAGCAGATCCTGCGCTCGACGTTGACCGAGGCGTGGAAGCGCCTCTAGCGACCGCCTGCCGTTGTGTCATGCCTCCGGCGAGCGAGACGCCGCCGGAGGCATGACCAACTCAGAACGGGCGAGCTAGTTGCTGATCGCCTCCGCGGCCTGCGGCTGCTCGCTGCCGAACGTGACGGGCTCGGGCTCGGTCGCCGGCTGTGGTCGGAGCACGACCGCCGCGATGATCACGGCTGCGACGACGGCGCCGGCCGCGACCGCGAAGCCGAGCTGGTAGCCACTGGTCAGCGCCGACGGCAGGTCGTCGCCCCCGGCCAGCAGCCCGTTGCTGCGCGACGTCGCGAGCGTGGCCAGAATCGCGAGGCCGAGCGCTCCGCCCACTTGCTGGGTGGTGTTCACCAGCCCGGACGCGACGCCCGAGTCACTCGGCGTCGCCCCCGACATCGCGACGGTCACCAGCACCGGGAACGCCAGGCCCGCGCCGACACCGAACAGCACCATCGACGGCAGCAGATCGACCACGTACGACGACTCGACCGGCACGCGGACGAGCAGCAAGAGCCCGACGACGATGAGCATCAGGCCGGGCACCATCACGGCACGGGCCCCGTAGCGGTTCATCAGCCGGGCGGAGAAGCCGAGCGACAGCGTCCCGATCGCGATGGCAACCGGCAAGAACGCGAGCCCGATCTCGACCGGCCCGAAGTTGCGCACTCGCTGCAGGTAGAGCGACCCGGAGAAGAACATGCCGAACAGGCCGCCGACCATGAGCACCTGCACGACGTTGGCCGCCCACAGGTTGCGCGTCCGGAACAGGCGAAGCGGCAGCAGCGGATTGGCGGCGGTGGCCTGCCGGGCAACGAACCCGACGAGCAGCGCGAGCGCCACACCGCCGAGGCCGAGCGTGGACGCCGAACTCCATCCGTGATCGGCCGCCCCGACGATTGCGTACACGCCGAGCATCAGCCCGCCGGTGACGAGCGCGGCGCCGGTGACGTCGGCTCCCTCGCCGAGGCCGACACCCTCGTCGTGCTCGAGCAGCCGCGAGGCCAGTACGGCGGCGGCGATCCCGATCGGCAGGTTGACGAAGAAGATCCAGTGCCAGTTGAGCGCCTGGGTCAGCACGCCGCCGGCGAGCAGTCCGATCGACGCACCCGCGGACGCGACGAAGCTGTAGATCCCGATCGCCTTGGCCTGCTCGCGCGGCTCGCGGAACAGCGTCACGATCATGCCGAGCGTGACGGCCGAGGTCATCGCACCGCCGATGCCCTGGACGAATCGCGACACGATCAGCATCTCGCGACTCGTGGACACGCCGCACGCCAGCGAGGCAAGAGTGAACACCGCCAGGCCGAACAGGAAGACCCGTTTGCGGCCGATCAGGTCACCGATACGTCCGGCCAGCAGGAGCAGGCCGCCGAACGCGATCAGGTAGGCGTTGACGACCCAGGCGAGGCTCGACTGCGTGAAGCCGAGGTCGTTCTGGATCGCCGGCAGGGCGACGTTCACGATGGTCTGGTCCAGGACGATCATCAGGAAGCCGGCGCACAGCACGATGAGCGCCAGCCAGCGCGACCGTTCGGTCGATGTGGTGGGAGTCGTCTGCAAGGTCATGCGGCATGGAACGACCGAAGCAGATTGTTTTGTTCCGGACGATCCGGCTCGGGACGATTTATTTTCCTCGGGGCCGGCGGGGCGGCCGCTCGTAATGCAGCGGACTGGCCAGTCGCCCGTCGACGAGCCGGACGAGCGCGTTGACCAGGGCCTCGCGCTCGTCGGCGGGCAGCGACGACAGCACGTCGTCGTAGAGCTCTGTGACGACCTTGCGGGACGTCTCGACGAGCCGCTCACCCGCCTCGGTGACCGCGACGACCCTGGCCCGGCGATCAGTGTCGGACGGCACCCGCCGCGCGAGGCCCGCTCGCTCCAGCGCGTCGAGCGTCACGACCATGGTCGTCTTGTCGAGGGCGGTGAGCTCGGCGAGACGGATCTGGGTGTACTCGCCGGTCAGCGCCTTCGACAGAACGCAGTACGTGCGCGGCGAGCTGCCGATGTCGGCGAGCCTGGCAGCCATCTCGATGGTCAGCGCGTGGTTCGCCTGGGAGAGCAGGAAGATCAGATCCGGGTCGAATGTCGTGGGGGCGACGGTGGGCATCACTCGAGCATAGCAAGATAGTTCTGCGACAAAATCATCTTGTAGCAGAACGTTCCGGATCAGATGGTCGCGCCGGACCTGATGTGCTCGAAGATCAGGTTCGTCTCGGTCAGCGCGACGTCCGGGTTGCCACTGAGGTTGATGACGACGAAGTCGCGCAGATCCTGGGTGCTCGCCGCCGCGATGTGGACGTAGAAGTCGACGGCACCGGCCAGGAAGAACACGTTGAGCACCTCGGGCAGCTTGGCGACGGCCGCTGCGAACTCGGGAATGTGGCCCCGCGCATGAGACTGCAGCCGCACCGCGATCATCGCCTGGATGGGCAGGCCGAGCGCCGCGGGGTCGATGTCGGCGTGGTAGCCGCGGATCACGCCGCGCTCGCGCAGACCCCGCACGCGGCCCAGACACGTCGACGGCGCGATGCCGACCCGCTCGGCCAGGGCGTTGTTGGGCACTCGTGCGTCCTGGGCGAGCACGCGCAGTATGCGGCGATCCACATCGTCGATTTCGCCGCCTCGAAGATTGTTCGCACGCGCCTCGACTCGGGACGAAGCGCGTGAAGCATCGGCGGGCATGGTCGCAATTTACAGAATCATCGTCATCCGTGTAGCGGGTGGCTTCGCGATGATTCATCATTTCCGATGTTCCGCAGCAGCCAACGATCGTCTGTGTGGAGGAAACGTGAAGGTCGGCATTCCGAGCGAGATCAAGAACCACGAGTACCGGGTGGCGATCACCCCGGCCGGCGTGCACGAGCTCGTGGCGAACGGGCACGACGTGTTCGTCCAGCGTGGCGCCGGCATCGGCTCCGCGATCCCGGACGAGGACTTCGTCGCGGCCGGGGCACGGATCCTCGACACCGCCGATGACGTCTGGGCGGCCGGTGAGCTGATCCTCAAGGTCAAGGAGCCGATCGCCGAGGAGTACCCGCGGATGCGCAAGGACCAGGTGCTGTTCACCTACCTGCATCTGGCCGCCTCGAAGCACTGCACCGACGCGCTGCTCGCATCGGGCACCACTGCGATCGCTTACGAGACCGTTCAGCTCGACGACAAGTCACTCCCCCTGCTGGCGCCCATGTCCGAGGTGGCAGGGCGGCTCGCACCGCAGGTCGGCTCGTATCACCTGATGAGCCAGGGCGGCGGGCGCGGGGTGCTCATGGGCGGCGTGCCCGGCGTGTACGCCGCGAAGGTCGTCGTGATCGGCGCCGGGGTGTCGGGCCAGAACGCGGCGGCCATCGCGCTCGGCATGCAGGCCGAGGTGCTGCTGCTCGATCGCAACGTCACCCGGCTGCGCCAGATGGATGCCATCTACCAGGGGCACTGCCAGACCGTGACGTCCAACGCGTACGAGATCGAGCGAGCTGTGCTCGACGCCGACCTGGTCATCGGCGCGGTGCTCATCCCGGGGGCGAAGGCGCCGAAACTTATCAGCAACGAGCTGGTGTCGCGGATGAAGCCGGGCTCGGTGCTCGTCGACATCTCCATCGACCAGGGCGGCTGCTTCGAGGACTCCCGCCCGACCACGCACGCCGAGCCGACCTACCCGGTGCACAACTCGATCTTCTACTGCGTGGCCAACATGCCGGGCGCGGTTCCGCACACGTCGACGTACGCGCTGACCAACGTGACGCTGCCCTACGCCGTCGAGCTCGCCAACAGTGGCTGGCAGGCTGCGTTGCGCCGCGACCCGGCGCTGGCTCTCGGGCTGAACACGCACGACGGCGCAGTGACGAACGCCGCGGTAGCCGAGGCGCACGGCTACGAGTCGATCAGCCTGGCCGAGGCCCTCGGCTGAGCGGCTACCGCGGGCTGTCGCTCTGGCACGACACCGTCCCGGGGCCGCTCGACTCGCGACCCCCAATGCCCGGATCGGCGTCGGCCGATGTGGCGATCGTCGGCGCGGGCTACACCGGGCTGTGGACCGCGTACTACCTGCTCGTCGCCGACCCGTCGCTGCGCGTCGCGCTCGTCGAGCAGGAGATCGCCGGCTTCGGCGCGTCCGGCCGAAACGGCGGGTGGTGCTCGGCGCTGTTCCCGGTGAGCGCGTCCCGCCTGGCCAGCGAGCACGGCCGCGACGCGGCAGTGGCCCAGTACCGCGCGATGCGTGACTCGGTGGCCGAGGTCGTCCGGGTGGCGGCGACGGAGCGCATCGAGGCCGACGCCGCGCTCGGGGGCACGGTCGTCCTCGCCCGGACCGATCCGCAACTTCGGCGGGCCCGGGCAGAAGTCGACGAGGCGCGCGAGTTCGGCGTCGACATGGAACTGCTGGACGCGGAATCCGCTCGCCGGCGCCTGGCGGCGACGTCCGTAGTAGGCGGCACGTACACGCCGCACTGCGCAGCGATCCATCCGGCCAAGCTCGCGCGCGGGCTGGCCGATGTCGTCGAGGCGCGCGGGGCGTCGATCTACGAGCAGACGCGCGCGAGCGCCATCGAGCCAGGTGTCGTGCACACCGAGCGCGGAACGCTTCGCGCCGACGTCGTCGTGCGGGCGACCGAGGGGTACACCCCGCGACTGGCCGGTCAGCGGCGGGCGATCGCGCCGGTGTACTCGCTGATCATCGCGACCGAACCGCTGCCGCCGGCGACCTGGGACGAGATCGGCCTGGCCCAACGGGAGACGTTCGCCGACTACCGGCACCTGATCATCTACGGGCAGCGGACCGCCGACGGGCGAATGGTCTTCGGCGGGCGCGGCGCGCCGTACCACTTCGGTTCGCGCATCGACGCCTCGTACGACCGCGTCCCCGCGGTGTTCGCCGCCTTGCAGCGAACCCTCGGCGAGCTGTTCCCGGTCCTGCGCGACGTCGAGATCACGCATCGCTGGGGCGGGCCGCTCGGTGTGGCGCGCGACTGGCACGCGTCGGTCGGGCTGGACCGGATCACCGGCCTGGCCTGGGCAGGCGGCTACGTCGGCGACGGCGTCTCGACGACGAACCTGGCCGGGCGAACGCTGGCTGACCTGATCCTGCGCAACGACTCGCCACTGGTCGGCCTGCCCTGGGTGGGCCATCGGTCACCGCGCTGGGAACCCGAGCCGCTGCGCTGGCTTGGTGCCAATGCCGGGCTGCGGGCGATGACCTGGGCCGACGCGGCCGAGGCGCGCAACGGCCGCTCGTCGCGGCTGGCCGGTGCCGTCAACCGGCTGCTCGGCCGCTGACCCGCTCGGCGAGAAGCGCGCCGCCGCCGGGGATCTCGGCCGGCACGTCCAGCACGTCGAGCAGCGCGCCAGCGGTGGCCGTCGCCGCGGACAGGACGGGTAGGCCGGTTCGCTCCTGGGCGGCGTCGATCGCCGGGAGCGACGGCATCTGCACGCACGCCGACAGCACGATGGCATCGGCGCGGCGCAGATCGAGCTGGTCGGTCAGCCGCGGCAGGTGTGCCGCGTCGAGGCGTCCGACCGCGCAGTTGTCGGCGACGCCGAGACTCAACGAATCGACGACCTCGATCTCGTGGCCGGCGAGGTAATCGATCACGAGCGTGGTCAGCGCGGGCAGGTACGGCGCGATCAGCGCCACCCGCTGAGCGCCGAGCGAATGCACACCGTCGACGAGCGCCCCCGCACTGGTGACGACCGGACGCCCGCCCGCCGACTCACTGAGCCGCTTCTCGGTACGCAGGTGCGCTCCGGGTCCGGCCGCCATGACGGCCACCAGGCACGCGTACGCCAGCACGTCGCATTCGGCGTCGGCAAGCTCGACTGCACAGCGGTCGCTGTGCGCGTCCATGGCGGCGAGCGCCTCGGGCGTCACCTGGGTCATGCGCATGCGTGCCGAGTGGAACGTGAACCGCTCGGGGCGGCGACCGAACAGCTCGGGCAGTTCGGTCTCCATCGTGACGTTCGAGCTGGGCACGATGAGCCCGATGCGGGCCATCAGGCGTACTCGCGCAGCTGCAACCGGGTGACCGCGCGGGGGCCGATCACCAGGTCGAAGCCGAGACCGTCGAGCACGCCGCGCACGTCGTCGACATGCATCGAGCCATGCCGTTCGAGGATCAGGCTCGGCCGCCGCGCCTCGCCCTCGCCGAGCTTGTGGAAACCCAGGATGGTCGTCGACATCGGCAGGTAGCTGGGGTAGCCGGCGCGGGCGGCGTCCTCGTCTGCGTGCTCGAGCAGCAGAAATCGGGCTCGTGCCCGAACTCGTCGCGCAGGCCATCGGCACGCCAGTGCGCCGGCGAATCGTCCGCGCCAGTGAGGTGCCGCGACCGGTTCGCCGAGGTGATGTAGAGCAGGTCGTCGTCGACGGCCTCGACCGCACGGGCGAGGAACTCGTTCGACGGGCACGCGTAGCCCGGCGCGATGACCTGCGCCGTCGTGACGTCGCCGTCGGGAAACGTCAGGTGGTCCGGCACGTGCGGTGCGGCCGGGCCGCGGAAGCCGAACGGGCCCATGCCGAAGAACGTGTCGATGACGCCCAGGATCGAGCGGCGGGTCACGGCCCCGGGCAGCCGGGACCAGTCGTAGACGTCCGGGATGCGCGAGGGCGTCGTCGTGATACTGCCGACCTGCTCGGGCGGACGACCCTTCATCACGTTGACCCGCCGTACCGTCTCGCGGTCTGCGCGGGTGGTCATGACGTAGAAGTTCGCGAAGCCCTGGCCGACCACGGCGCCGCCGGCCAGTGCGGTGGCAGCGTTGCGGGCGTCGTCCGGTCGGCTGACGAGCAGCCGGCTCGGCGGGGCAATCGTTGTCGTGCGCATGCGGCATCCTCTGTTCGGGCGTTCGGCTGTCGTCTATCGAGGAGGCCGGTACGCCCGGACTGATACGCCCGGACCAGGAGGCCCAAGGTGGCGCGCACGACGATCACCCGGCTCAGCACCAAGGCGAGCCAAGACATCGCCGAGCTGTACCGGCTGCTGGACACCGTGCATATCGGGCACTTCGCCGTCGTGGACGACGACGGCCACCCGGTGGTGCTGCCGACCGCAGTCGTCCGAGACGGCGACCGCATCCTGGCGCACGGCTCGACTGGCTCGCGCTGGATGCGCCGGCTGGCAACGGGCGCGCTGACCAGCCTCGCGGTGACGTCGTTCGACGCCCTGGTCGTCGCGCGCTCGACATTCGAGTCGTCGATGCGCTATCGCAGCGCGGTGCTGTTCGGAGCGTGCACGCCGATCACGGACGCCGACGCCAAGCGGCGTGCCCTCGACGCCGTCGTCGAGGGGCTGATACCCGGACGCGTCGCCGAGGTGCGGCCCGCCAACGCCAAGGAGCTGGCTGCGACGCAGGTTCTCTCGCTGCCGATCGCCGAGTGGTCGCTGAAGGTGTCGGAGGGCTGGCCGGACGACACGGACGAGGATTGCGCCGGAACCGCCTGGGCCGGCGTGCTGCCTGCCACGACCGGCTACGGCGAGCCGCTGCCCGCGCCGGACCTGAACGACGGCATCCCGCTGCCCGAATCAGTCCGGCGTATTTACGGATAGAGGCCGGCCATTACCCAGACGATCAGCGGGCATCTCGATCCCGGCGCGCCCGACTTCGTCTACCTGCCGGTCGAGGTGCCGCCCGGCGTGCGCGAGATCGCGGTGTCGTACAGCTACGACAAGCCGCCGGTGCCTGCGGGGACGCTCGGCAACTCGTGCGACATCGGGATCTTCGACGAGCGCGGAATTGCCGTCGGCGGCGAGGGCTTTCGCGGCTGGTCGGGCGGCGCGCGCACCGAGTTCGCGATCGCCGCGGACGCAGCGACGCCGGGTTACCTGCCCGGACGGGTGAACCCGGGTACCTGGCACGTCGCCCTCGGGCCGTACACGGTCGCGCCGCGCGGCCTCGACTACCGGGTGGACGTGACCCTGACATTCGGCGCGACGGGCGAACCCTTCGTCGCGGAATACCCGCCGCAGCAGGTCCCTGGACGCGGCCGAGCCTGGTATCGCGGCGACTGCCACCTGCACACCGTGTACTCCGACGGCTGGCGGCCGCCGGAAGAGGCTGCTGCAGCCGCACGCGCCGCCGGGCTGGACTTCATCGTCACGACCGAGCACAACACGTCCGCGTCGCACGGCGCGTGGGCGCAACTCGCCGGCGACGACCTGCTCATCGTCACCGGCGAGGAGGTGACGACCCGAAACGGCCACTACCTCGCCCTGGGCATCCCGCCCGGCGAGTGGATCGACTGGCGGTATCGGGCGCGCGACGGCGCGTTCGCGGGATTCGCCCGGCAGATCCGCCAATCCGGCGGCATTGTCGCGCCGGCGCATCCGTACGCCCCCTTCGTCGCGGGCAGCTGGAAGTTCGGCTACGACGATGCCGACGCCGTCGAGGTGTGGAACGGGCCGTGGACCCCCGACGACGAGTCCGCCCTCGACGCCTGGGACTCGATGCTCGTCAGCTCGTTGCACGGCGGCGGACGGTGGTTGCCGGCCATGGGCAACAGCGACGCGCACGGCGAACCGCAGCTGATCGGCCTGCCGCACAACGTCGTCCACGCCAGCGCCCTCTCCCGCGATGCGCTGGTGGCCGCCCTCTCCGCGGGACACACCTGGATTGCCGAGTCGTCCGAGGTGGGCGTCGACTTCGCGGTCACCGGCTCAGGACGCCACGCCGGCATCGGCGACCGGCTCGACGTGGACGCGGACGCACCTGTGCAGGTAACGCTCGACGTGCGCGGCGTGCCGGACGGCGTGGTGCGGATCCTGTCCGACACGGGTGAGGTACTGCGCACCTCGCTGCCGGCGTCAGGCGCAGGAGCGCTCAGGTGGCAGGCAACGCCGTTGCTGGCCGCCTACGTCCGCGCCGAAGTTCGCCACGCGGGCGCTGGCGCGATGGCCGCGTTCACGAATCCGATCTTCCTTGGCCGCTTGTAGGTTCGAGCCGCCGCCGGCACGTCATCGGCGACGTGCGTTCAGGCGGGCCGTGCTGCGGCGCGCTGTAGCCGGCGCTATTCGCCTGGTGGCCGGTAGCGCAGGCCGTCAAGGGCCAGGATGAGGATGCGGTCGATGTCCTCCGGCGAGGCGGTCCGGATCATCGTGATGCCGCTGACCATCCGGACGACGTCGGTGAAGTCGACATCCGGACGAACAGCACCGGACTCGCGGGCCCGCGCGAGCAATGGCTCGCCTGCGTGCCAGATGGCGTCATGGCACTTGCGGAAGACCTCCGAGTCCTGGCCGACGCTCGCCATCAGCTCGGTCGCGAGCGCGCGTTTCGTAGCGGCATAGGCAACGAACCTGCGCAGCCAGCCGACCAGGGCATCCCACGGTGGCAGCTCGGTCAGGTCGTCAGCCGACTTGCACAGCGACTCGACCTCTTCGATGTACACGGCCTCGAGCAGGGCTTGCCGGGACGGGAAGTGGCGGTAGAGCGTGCCGATGCCGACTCCGGCGCGGCGGGCGATGCTTTCCAGGGACGCTTCGGCGCCGGCCTCGGTAAATGCCGCCAGCGCAGCGTCGATCAGCTTGTCGTAGTTGCGGCTCGCGTCGGCTCGGCGCGGTCGCGTCGACAACGACTCGACTCTCGCTGAACTCGCCATCGGAAAGTCGATCTCCAAACTCACTTGCGAAACGGAGGGGGCCTCCGTATAGTTCCGGAGAGAGCCTCCACTTTAGCACTCAGTTCGTCAATCATCCCCTGAAGGGATTGCTCGTCCAATGACTTCGCTCGCTCAAAATCCGGTCCGGCAGAGGTCCGTTCGGCCGTCTCGATCTTCGATCGGGGCCGCGCTCGTCCTCGTCGTGATCCTGACCGGCCAGCTCATGATCATGCTGGACGCCACGATCGTGACCATCGCGCTTCCCAAGATCAGCGACTCGCTGCACTTCTCCCCCACCAGCCTGTCCTGGGTGCAGAACGCCTACACGCTGACGTTCGGCGGGCTGCTTCTGCTCGGTGCCCGCGCGGGCGACATCCTCGGCCGGCGGCGCATGTTCATGGTCGGCATCGGCCTGTTCACCGTCACGTCGTTGCTCGGCGGCCTCGCCCAGTCCAGTGGCGAGCTGCTGGCGGCGCGTGCCGCTCAGGGCATCGGTGCCGCTATCGCCGCTCCGTCCACGCTGGCACTGCTGACCTCGCGTTTTACCGAGGGTCCCGACCGCCTTCGTGCATTCGGGCTCTACGGTGCCGTGTCCTCGGGCGGCGCGAGTGTCGGCCTGGTCGCTGGCGGCGTGCTTACCGACTGGCTGTCCTGGCGGTGGGGCCTGTTCATCAACGTCCCGATCGGGATCGCGTTGATCCTGCTCACGCCCCGGTACCTACCGGAGACGCCACGCCAGCCCGGCCGGTTCGACCTGGCCGGCGCGGTGACCTCGACGCTCGGCATGGCATCGCTGGTGTACGGATTCGTCCGGGCGGCGTCTGACGGCTGGGGCGACACCGGTACCGCCTTGTCGTTCATCGTCGGCGTCGCGTTGCTCGCGATGTTCGTCATGGTCGAACTGCGGGCCGAGCAGCCGATCACGCCGCTGCACCTGTTCGCCAGCCGCCAGCGCAGCGCGTCCTACGTCGCGCGGCTGCTGCTGGTCGGCGGCATGTTCGGCATGTTCTTCTTCCTGACCCAGTACCTGCAGCTGGTCCGCGACTACAGCCCGCTCAAGGCCGGGTTCGCGTTCCTGCCGATGACCGTCGCGTTGTTCGCGAGCGTGCGGACCGTGCCCAAGCTCATCCCGCGCGTGGGCGGCATGCGGTTCCTGCTCAGCGGCATCGCCCTTGGTCTGCTCAGCATGGTCTGGCTGACCCGGATCTCGGCCGGCACCCAATACTTCCCGAGCATTGTGGTTCCCATGACGCTGCTCGGACTCGGCCTGGGCGTCGCGATGATCCCGTTGACGAACATGGCCATGGTCGGCGTCGAGCCACGGGACGCCGGTGCCGCCTCGGGCCTGGTGAACGTCATGCAGCAGGTCGGCGGCTCGCTGGGTCTCGGCCTGCTGGTGACCGTGTTCGGCACGGCCAACCGCAGTGCGGCCCGGCACCCGCTGCCGGGAGTCTCCGCGCACGTCGAGCGGCATCACGAGCTGGCACACGCGATCGCGATGGCGTTCAGCGGGTCGGCCATCTTCCTGGCCTGCACGCTGGCTGTCGTCGTGTTCGCGGTGCGCGTCCGGCCGGCACCGGCAGTCTCGTCGTGAAGCCCGATCCGATCGGCGAGCTCGTCCTGCGGTACTTCGAGATGTGGAGTACCGGCAGGGCGGAGCTCGCCGAGGAGATCCTCGCGGCGGACTGGACCGATCACGTCAACCCGAAGGTCGATGGGGCAGCGGGCGTTCGGGCCGTCGTCGAGACGATCGCCGAGATGCGCCCGGGCGTGCGCTTCGACATCGACACGACGCTCCACGACGGCGACCTGGTCGCCGCCGCAGGCGTCGCGTCCTCGGACGTCGATCCGCCTGCCCGGCACCTGTGGCTGTTCCGCGCCGCCGGCGGGCGGCTGGCCGAGATGTGGACGTTCGACGAGCGGCAGCCCGGCGCCTAGCTCGTCCCGGCGGCCAGTTGGCCGCACGCGCCGTCGATCTCGCGGCCCCGCGTGTCACGCACCGTGGTCGACACCCCTTGCGCCTCGAGCCGCCGCACGAATTCTCGTTCGACGGGCTTGGGTGAGGCATCCCATGCCGAGCCCGGTGTCGGGTTGAGCGGGATCAGGTTGACGTGCGCGAGCCGCGTGCTCAGCAGCCGGCCGAGCAGATCCGCCCGCCACGGCTGGTCATTGATGTCGCGGATCATCGCGTACTCGATCGAGTAGCGACGGCCGGTTCGCGCGGCGTATGCGTCGGCCGCGGCCAGAACCTCCGCCACCTTCCACCGCGTGTTCACCGGGACGAGCGTGTCGCGAAGCTCGTCGTCCGGCGCGTGCAACGAGACGGCGAGCGTCACGCCGAGATTCTCCGCGGCAAGTTTGCCGATCGCGGGCACCAGCCCGACCGTCGACAACGTGATCGACCGGCGTGAGAGGCCGAGCCCCGCCGGGGGACGATCGACGAGCCGGCGCAGCGCGCCAACCACGCGGGCGTAGTTGGCCAGCGGCTCACCCATACCCATGAACACCACGTTCGACAGCCGGGCCGGCCCGCCGAGCTCGCCGGCGGCGGTCGCCCGGGCCGCCACGACGACCTGCTCGACGATCTCGGCCGTCGACATGTTGCGGGTGAGCCCGCCCTGCCCGGTTGCGCAGAACGGGCAGGCCATGCCACAGCCGGCCTGGCTCGACACGCAGACCGTCACGCGGTCCGGATAGCGCATCAGCACACTCTCGACCAGCGTGCCGTCGTGCAGGCGCCACAGCGATTTGCGGGTCGTGCCGGCGTCGGTCTGCAGGTGCCGGACCTCGGTCAGCAGCGCGGGCAGCAGCGCATCGCCGAGCCGCGCACGTGCCGCAGGCGGCAGGTCGGTCATCGTCGCGGCGTCGGTCTGCAGCCTGCCGAAGTAGTGCCGGGAGAGCTGATCGGCGCGATAGGCCGGCATGCCCAGCTCGGCGACCGCGGCTCGTCGCTCGGCCTCCCCGAGATCGGCGAGATGCCGGGGCGGGAGTCCGCGGCGCGGCGGCTCGAAGATCAACGGGAGGGTCATCGGACGAGCCCCGTCGCAGCGAGTACCGCAGCGAAGCGAGGAACGCAGCGAGGAGCGGAGTGGAGGGCCGAGGCGGGGAGCGGGGTCATGGCTCAACCAGTCTTTCACGCTGTTAGGACTGCAGTAGGTCACGCCGCCGCGGACGCCATGCGCGAGATCGCCTCACGCACTATGGCCTCGGACGTGCCGACGTTCATCCGCACCCACCCGCCGTACTCGGGCCCGAAGTGCGGGCCTGCGACGAGTGCGACCCGCGCTCGATCGAGCAGCACGTCCGCCGGCTCGACCGTACCGGCCAAGGCGTGGACCTCGCGCAGATCCAGCCACGCAAGATAGGTCGCCTCGGCCGGGGTGATCCGAGCACCAGGGAGCGCGTTCGGCAGCAGCTCGCGCACCAGGCGCTGATTGCCGGCGATGTAGGCGACGGCATCGTCCAGCCACGACTCGGCTTCGTCGAATGCCGCGACGCCTGCTGCGACGCCGGCGATGCCGGATCGCTCGCTCAGCTCTTCCAGCGCGGGGCCGGCAAGTCGCTTGCGGGTTGCTTCGCTGCCGGCGACCAGGACGGCGGCCTTGAGGCCGGGCAGGTTCCATCCCTTCGACGCGGAGTGCAGGCAGACGCACCGAGCGGCAGCTTCGGCGTCGAGCGACGCGAACGGGACGTGTTCGCCGGCGTCGCGGTCCAGGACGAGCGGAGCGTGTATCTCGTCGCTGATCACGACCGCCCCGTATCGGTCGGCCACTTCGGCCACGCCGGCGAGCTCCTCACGGGTGAATCGCCGGCCGGTCGGATTGTGCGGGTTGCACAGCAGGATCGCCGTCGCGCCGCGGCGTACCGCGCCGGCGAGCTCGTCGAGATCGATCACCCCTCCGGTCAGCGGGACGTGCGCCGCGAAGCGCCGGGTCTCGCCCACAGACACGAAGAACGGTGGGTAGGCGGGAGTCAGGAAGGCGACGCCGTCGTCCGGCTCGGTGAGCCCACGGATCGCGAACTCGACGCCGGTCATGACGTCGGGCACGGTGACGGCCAAGCTCGGATCGACCGGCCAGCCGTACCGCCGCTCGGCGAAGCGCGCGAACGCCTCGACGTGCCGCGTGCTGACCGGGTAACCGGTGTCGCCGCGATCGATCAGCTCGTGCAGGGTCCGCCGGATCGGATCGGCCAGCGGGAAATCGGTCTCGGCGACCCAGAGCGGGAGCACGTCGGCGTCGTAGCGCGACCACTTCATGCTGGTCCGCCGGCGCAATGCCGCCACGTCGATGTCATCGAACGGGTGCCCGGTCAACTCGCATCGTCCTCGCGCTCGAAGGTGAATGCGACCATCCACGACGGCTCTATGCGTACGTAGGCGATGCCGGCGCCCCACTCGTCCGGCGACTGGCCGTACGTTCGCACGCAGTGATCGTGCAGGACCGTGAACTGCGGCGTCCCGCGTTCGAGGAACTGTGCCCGGCCGTGGCAGAAGACGCCGTACCCGTCGCGTGGCGTGTACGAGGCGCTTGTCGCCGGCCGGGCCCGCAGGTGCCGTGCCTTGGGCGACGTGCCCGATGTCGTGAAGTGCCAGCATCCGTGGAGGAAGTGCCCGTCGACGGCGCTCACCCGAGGCTCGCCGGCGGCGGTGACCGTCGCGACGTTCAGCACGGCGATGCCGGTCAGGTCGGCCACCAGCCGGGCGGCGGTGAGTCGGCGCTCAGGCGCCATGATCGACAGCAGGTGCTCGGACGCACCGCCGAAGCTCGTGTCCAGCAGCAGCTGCAATGAGGTCGTCTCGGCAGGAGTCTCGTACACGCCGCATCACACCGGCGCGAACGCCGACAACACCAGGTAGGCAACGGCCGCGCAGGGCAGCAGCGAGTCGAGCCGGTCCATGATCCCGCCGTGCCCCGGCAGCAGCCGGCCCATGTCCTTCAGGCCGAGGTCGCGCTTGATCATCGACTCGCCGAGATCGCCGAGCGTGGCGGTGACGACGATGGCCAGCCCGAACAAGGCACCCTTCCACCACACCTCGTGGAACGTCAGCGTCATGATCAGTGCACCGCAGCCACAGCAAGCTGCTACCGAACCGACGAAGCCCTCCCATGTCTTGCCCTTCGACACGACCGGCGCGAGCGGGTGCTTGCCGAACAGCACGCCGGTCGCGTAACCGCCGGTGTCGCTGCACACGACCGTGCCGATGAACGCGAGCACGCGGGCCGCGCCGTCGTCGGGGTGGGTGAGCAGCACGGCGAACCCGGCAAGCAGCGGCAGGTAGATCAGCACGAACACCGAAGCCGACACGTCCCGCAGGTAACCGGCCGCGCCGTCCGCCAGCCGCCAGATCATCAGCCCGCACACCGTGACGAGCAGCGCGACGACCAGACCGCCCGGCCCGCGGTACCAGGCGGCGACGTCCATGGACACCCCACCGACCAGCAGCGGGATGAGCGGCGGTCGAGCCTCGACCGTGCGGATTGCCGTGACGAGCTCGTAGATGCCGACCGCAACGGCCAGGATCGCGATGCCGACGAAGCTCGGCCGGTAGATGAACAGGCTGGCGATGATCGCCGCGCCCAGACCGAGCGAGACGCCGATCGCCGCGGGCAGATTGCGACCGGCCCGCGACTTCGCCGGCGCGGCCGCCGGCAGGTGCGTCGTCCTCGCTGTCGGCGGACGGATCGGCGCCGCCAGGACGTCCGTCCCGTTGATCGCCGGGGCGGGCGTCTCCGTCTCAGGCGCGGCCCGGCGGTGGTGTCGCCGCTGACCGGCTACCTGGCGGTACTCGGCGAGCAGCGCGCTCAAATCGACGGCGTCGGCATCGCCTGGCGCGGGACGGCGATGTCGCGCGGGACGTACACCGGCCACCCGGGGAATGTGAGCGGTCGGATAATCGCTCATCAGACCTCGAGGAGCTCGGCTTCTTTGGCCTTGACTATCTCGTCGACGTGTCCGGTGTACTTGCTCGTGGTCTTGTCGAGCTCGCCCTCCGCCCGCCGGACGTCGTCCTCGCCGACCTCGCCGTCCTTGGCGAGCCGGTCGAGCGCGTCCTTGGCATGCCGGCGTACCGACCGGATCGACACCTTGGCCTCTTCGCCCTTGTGCCGCGCGACCTTCACCAGGTCGCGGCGCCGCTCCTCGCTGAGCTGCGGGAACACGACCCGGATGACGGTGCCGTCGTCGGTCGGATTGACGCCGAGGTCGCTGTCGCGGATCGCCCGCTCGATCGCGGTGAGCTGCGTCGGGTCGTACGGCTTGATGACCGCCATGCGAGCCTCCGTGACGTTCACCGAGGCGAGCTGCGGGATCGGGGTCGGCGAGCCGTAGTAGTCGACGATCAGCCGCGCGAACGCGTTCGGGGAGGCGCGGCCGGTGCGCAGGCTGCCCAGCTCGTCGCGGGCGACCAGGATCGCCTTCTCCATCTTCTCTTCGGCCTCGAAGAGCGTCTCGTCGATCACGGCTGCATTCTCCCTGTCCGGCGAAGGGTCAGCCCGTGCTGTTCACGAGCGTGCCGATCTTCTCACCACGCGCGGCCCGGGCGATGTTCCCGTCGGCGAGCTCGAAGACGACGACGGGCATCGCGTTGTCGCGGCAGAGGCTGAATGCGGCGGCGTCTGCGACGTCGAGCCCCCGCTGGATCACCTCGTCGTAGCTGATTGTGTCGAACTTGACCGCCTCGGGATGCGTATGCGGATCGGCGTCGTACACGCCGTCGACGCCGTTCTTACCGAGCAGGAGCACCTGGCAGCCGATCTCGAGGGCCCGCTGCGCGGCGACCGTGTCGGTCGAGAAGTACGGCAGCCCGGCGCCCGCGCCGAAGATGACCACGCGGCCCTTCTCCAGGTGCCGTTCGGCCCGCCGCGGTATGTAGGGCTCGGCGACCTGACCCATGGTGATCGCCGTCTGGACCCGGGTCGGGATGCCGGCCTTCTCCAGGAAGTCCTGTAGGGCCAGGCAGTTCATGACGGTGCCCAGCATGCCCATGTAGTCGGCGCGGTCGCGGTCCATGCCGCGCTGCTGCAGCTCCGCGCCGCGGAAGAAGTTGCCCCCGCCGACGACGACCGCCACCTGGACGCCGGAGACGACGACCTCGGCGATCTGGCGCGCCAAGGACTGGGCGACATCGGGGTCGACGCCGATGGACCCGCCGCCGAACACCTCGCCGGACAGCTTGAGCAGCACCCGCCGGTATACGGGCGACGTCACTGCTTCACTCGACGACGCCACGCCGGACGAGGTCACGCTCCGAGAGAAGGCAACCGCCGCAACGTCCTCGGTCATCGGCGGCCGCCCCTCTCGCGGAGTACTCAGTGTGTGTCTCCCCGGTCGATCCTGCCCTATGCCGCGCGGATCGGGACTCGTCAGGCCCGCCCGACCTCGAAGTGCGCGAATTTGGTGACCGTTACGCCCGCCTCGTCGAGAACGGCCTGGACGGACTTCTTGTTGTCGTGCACCGAGGTCTGCTCGAGCAGCACGCCGCGCTCGGCCTTGAAGAAGCCATTGACGCTGCCCTCGATGATCTTCGGCAGCGCCGCCTCGGGCTTGCCCTCCTCGCGGGCCTTCGCCTCGGCGACGCGCTTCTCGGCCTCGATCACGTCGGCCGGCACCTCGTCACGGGTGAGGTACCGCGGCCGCATTGCCGCGACCTGCATCGCCGCGCCGCGGGCCGCTGCGAGGTCCTCGCCGGTGAACTGGACGAGCACACCCACCTGCGCAGGCAGGTCCGAGGCCTTCTTGTGCAGGTACGTCGCGACCTGCCCGTCGAGCTTCACCGCGCGGCGCAGTTCCAGCTTCTCGCCGATAACGGCGGCCAGCGCGTCGATGTTCTCGGCGACGGTACGGCCGTCCCTGAGGGTCTCGGCCAGCAGCGACGGCACGTCGGTTGCCGCGGAGTTCCCGAAGTGGGCGACGATGTCGCCGGCGAGCGTCTGGAACTGCTCGTTCTTGGCGACGAAGTCGGTCTCGGACGCCAGCTCGATCATCGCGCCCTCGGCGGCGGCGACGAGACCGTTGGCAGCCACCCGGGTCTCGCCCCGGCTCTGCACCTTCTTGCCGCCCTTGATGCGCAGCACCTCGACGGCCTGGTCGAAATCGCCCTCGGCCTCTTCGAGCGCCTTCTTGCTGTCCATCATGCCAGCGCCCGTGGCATCGCGGAGCCGCTTGACGTCAGCGGCGGAGAAGTTCGTCATCGTGCGTTCGTCCTTGCTTTCGTTTGCGGGGTGGTCAGACGTTGGTGGCCTGCGGGGTGACGCTCGGATCCGGGCCGGCCTCGTCGATCGCCGTGGCCAGCTCGCCTGCGTCGCCGCCCGTCGCGTCGCCGGCCGGCGCCTCCGCTGCGGTCTGCGGCGAGGTGTCGGACTGCTGGGTGCCTGCCGGCTGCAGGAGCTCGCGCTCCCACTCGGCGAGCGGCTCGTCGCCGGCGACGCGGCCCGGTTCGGGCTTCTCGTCGCGCCCGGCGTTGGCCGCTGCCGCGGCACGGGCGACCAGGCCGTCGGCGACGGCGTCGGCCACCACGCGAGTGAGCAGCGCGGCCGACCGGATCGCGTCGTCGTTGCCCGGGATCTTGTAGTCGACCTCGTCCGGGTCGCAGTTCGTGTCGAGGATCGCGATCACCGGGATGCCCAGCTTGCGTGCCTCGCCGACCGCGATGTGCTCCTTCTTGGTGTCGACGATCCACACGGCGCTGGGCACCTTGCTCATCTCGCGGATGCCGCCGAGCGTGCGCTCGAGCTTGTCCTTCTCGCGGGTGAGCATGAGCTGCTCTTTCTTGGTGGCGGTGCCTTCCCAGCCGGCCTGCTCCTGGCCCTCGAGCTCCTTGAGCCGTTGCAGGCGCTTGAAGACGGTGGAGAAGTTGGTGAGCATGCCGCCCAGCCAGCGTTGGTTGACGTAGGGCATACCCACGCGCGTGGCCTGCTCGGCGATGGCTTCCTGGGCCTGCTTCTTCGTGCCGACGAAGAGCACGCTGCCGCCGTGGGCGACGGTCTCCTTGACGAACTCGTAGGCGCGGTCGACGTGCGACAGCGTCTGCTGCAGGTCGATGATGTAGATGCCGTTGCGCTCGGTGAAGATGAAGCGCTTCATCTTCGGGTTCCAGCGCCGGGTCTGGTGCCCGAAGTGGACGCCAGAGTCGAGCATTTCCCTCATGGTGACGACGGCCATGCCGGTCGTCCCTCCTTGCTGTTGCGCGCTCCCCGGTTCGACCGCGGGACGCTGCCTCGGTTGTCGCGGACAGGCCGGGTGGCCCACCGCCCTGGTGCCCGGTGTCGCGACCATGTTCTGCCGCCCGGTGAGAACCGGTCGGACCGAGGTGGCCGCCTACCCGATCTGTGGAGCCTCGGGCGGGCACGCGAAGTCGACCCCTGCGGGGTCGCTGGGCCGAGTCTAGCCGTTCGGCCAGATCGACGCCCAATCGGCGGCCGACCCCAATAGGGTCCGTGCATGGCACAGGTTGAGACGCTGCGGCTGCCCGCCAATGGATTCGAGTTCTCCGGCTTCAGCGTCGGGCCGGCGACCGCCCGAACGGTGCTGCTGCTGCACGGCTTCCCGCAGACGTCGGAGTCGTGGACGGAGGTCGCGACGCGGCTGGCCGACCACGGTCTGCGAGCGGTCGCGATCGACCAGCGTGGGTACTCGCCCGGTGCCCGCCCATCCTCGGTCGCCGAGTACGCGATGCCGAACCTGATCGCCGACGTGCTGGCCGTCATCGACGAGCTCGGCGGCACGGTCGACCTCGTCGGCCACGACTGGGGCGGCGTGGTCGGCTGGCAGCTGGCGGCCCAGCATCCGGATCGGCTGCGCACGTTCACCGCGGCGTCGACGCCCAACCAGTTGGCGATCAACGTCGTCCATGCGGCGTTGCCCGCGGAGCGGGAACGGTTCGCATACATCCGCCTGTTTCGCGAGGTCGGCAAGGCCGAGCAGGTGCTGCTCGGCGACGATGCACGCGCCCTGCGGGCGATGTTCGGCGACGTCGTCGCGCCGGAGCGCATCGCTTCAGACGTGCAGGCGATGCAGCAGCCCGGCACCCTGACGGCTGCGCTCAACTGGTACCGGGCGATGTCGCCGCGAGACTCCGACGGACTGGGCCTGGTGACCGTGCCGACCACGTATGTGTGGGGCAGCGACGACGTCGCGTTCAGCCGAGCAGTGGCCGAGGCGTCCGGCGACTACGTCGACGCCGACTACACGTTCGTGCCCCTGGAGGGCGTCAGCCACTGGCTACCGGACGAGGCACCCGGCGTGCTCGCCGACGAGATCCTCGCCCGCGTACTCACGCCCTAGCGCAACAGGCCCTCGCGACGCGCCACGGCGGCGGCCTCGGTGCGTCCGCCGACGCCGAGCTTGGCCAGGATGTTCGAGACGTGCACGCTCACCGTCTTCTCGCTGATGTAGAGCTGCCGGGCGATCTGGCGATTGGTGCGTCCCTGCGCGATCAGACCAAGCACCTCGTGCTCGCGCTGGGTCAGCGAGGTGGACCCCGCCGAGTGGGCCGCGCCGCGCGGGGACCCGAGCAGTCGCAGTTCGGCAAGCAGCGGCGCGGCGCCCAGTCGCTGGGCCACCTCGCGGGCGAGGCCGGCCTGCTCGGCCGACTCAGCGGCCCTGCCAGCGGCGCGCAACACCGCAGCGAGCCGGGCCCGCGAGCGAGCCTGCTCGAACACGTGGCCGTAGTCGAACCCCTCGACGGCCCGCCGCCAGAGGGCGACGTGTTCGTCCACGTCGGGAGGTTCGACGTCGCCGAGCCAGCGCAGTCTGGCCCACTCGGCCTCCAGGCGTGCCTGCCAGGCGATGCCCTCGACACCGATCCGGCCGCCGAAGGGCTGCGCGTGTTCGACGGTGCTGCGGCCGGCCTCGACGAGCACCCGTCCACGCTCGACCCATTCGGCTCGGCCTGCTGCGGGCCGGGTGGCGACGCCGCTGGCGAGCCCCGCGATGCTCAGCGACGACAGACGAATCCGGCCGAGGAACCACGGTTGCTGCCAGAGCTCGGACAGGACCGCCACCAGATCCTCGTACACCTCGAGCGCCGCTTCGACACGCCCGTCGCCGACGTAGAGATCGATCGCGGCGCCGCCGGACAAGATTGCGACCAGCCCGTCACGCCGCCACCACGGGCGCAGCCGGGCCAGCAGGTCGCCGGCGGCCGCCTCGCCTCGCCCGGCGCTGACCGCGAGTCCAGCGGCAGCCAGCATCGCCTCGGCCAGTGCAGGCGGAAACTCGCCATCGACCCGGGCGAGGTCCGCGCTCGCGTCCCAGTCGCCGCGAACGTAGCGGACGATCGACGCGGTCACCCGGGACTCGAGGGCGTACCCCATCCACGGCCGACCGACCTCGCGAGCACGCTCGGCGTTGGACTCGTACGCCTCCAGTGCGCGGTCGAGGTCACCTTGGTCGTAGTAGAGACCGGCGAGGTTGTAGCGGCTGCGGAACTCGGCCCGGGTCTCGCCTGCCGTGAGCGCTTGCTGCGCTGCCTGCGCGAGGCCGCTCGCCGCAGTGGCCGGGTCGCCGGCGCGGCGGCGCAGCACGGCCAGCGTCGTGTACGCATCGGCTGCGGCCTCGGGGCGTCCCAGTTCGCGGGCCGTCTGCACGGCTTCGGTCGCCCAGCGCTCGGCCTCGTCGT
>DASXRA010000390.1:0-2841 GCA_036506855.1 Jatrophihabitantaceae bacterium | reverse complement strand
GGACTTCTACCGGATCGACACGGCGCTCACGTTCCCGCAGATCGATCCGAAGTCGTGGCAGCTGCGCATCCACGGCATGGTCGACCGCGAGCTGACCGTGACGTACGACCAGCTGCTAGCGCGCCCACTGATCGAGCGGTGGATCACGCTCACGTGCGTCTCCAACGTGGTCGGCGGCACGCTCGTCAGCAACGCACGGTTCCTCGGCGCACGGCTCACCGATCTGTTGCGCGAGGCCGGCGTGGACCCGAAGGCCGATCAGCTGCTGGCGACGTCGAAGGACGGCATGACGATCGGATCGCCCACGGCGGTGGTCATGGACGGCCGCGATGCGATGCTCGCCATCGGCATGAACGGCGAGCCGCTGCCCATCGAGCACGGATTCCCGGTGCGGATGGTCGTTCCCGGCCTGTACGGCTACGTGTCGGCGTGCAAGTGGATCGTCGACCTGCAGGCCACCACTTTCGAGAAGGCACAGGCGTACTGGGTACAAGGCGGCTGGGCGGCGAAGGGGCCGATCCGGCTGGCGTCACGCATCGACGCACCCGGTTACGGCACGAAGGTGCCGGTCGGGCAGACCGTGGCCGTCGCGGGCGTGGCCTGGGACCAGCACGTCGGCGTCTCGAAGGTCGAGGTGCAGGTCGACTCCGGCGATTGGCAGCAGGCCCGGCTCGCGCCGGTGCCGTCGACTGACACCTGGCGGCAGTGGGTGTTCCCCTGGACGGTCGACTCGGCCGGGGAGCACACCATTCGAGTGCGTGCTGCCGACGCGCAGGGCGTCCTGCAGCAGGGCCAGCATCGCGACCCGTTCCCGTCCGGGGCGACGGGCTACCACCAGATAATGGTCACGGCCCACAGCACCTAGGCTGATTGCCGTGACGGAGCCCAGCGACGGCCCTGCGCCACGAATCCCCAAGCTCCGCTCGGCGTCCGGGGAAGAGCCGCCGTTCGACCCGACGAGCTGGGGCGGCGCGCTCGTCGTCATGGCGGTGTTCGCCGCCGTGCTGTGGGGAGTCGCGATCGCCAATGCCGTCGACGACCACCGCCTGGACCGCTTCGGGTTGCGGCCGCGCCACGTGTCCGGCCTGTGGGGCATCCTGACCGGTCCGTTCCTGCACACCAGCGCCTGGCAGTTGCTGTCGAGCACGGGCCCGTTCGTGCTGCTCGGTTGGGCGATCCTGCTCTCCGGCGTACGCGTCTGGGTGGTCGTCACGGCGCTGGTCGGCATCGTCGGCGGCGCCGCCACCTGGCTGATCGCCCCGAACCAGCTGATCGTCGGGTGCAGTGCGCTGATCTTCGGCTGGATGGGCTACCTGCTGGCCCGCGCGTACTTCTCCCGCCGGATCATGTGGATCGTCGCCGCGGTGCTCGTCGCGTTCTTCTTCAGCGGGCTGTTCGGTGGCCTGCTCCCGTCCATCAACTCGAACTCGTCCTGGCAGGCGCACGTCTGCAGCTTCGGCGCCGGCATCCTGACCGGTTGGCTGCTGCATCCGCGTCGGGCGCGAAGTCCGAAGCGCGTCCCGGCGCAGTAGCTAGTTTGTCACCGGCTGTCTCTACGCTCGCCGGATGGATTACGACGTCAACTACGCCGAGTTCGGCAGTGGCCTGCCCGTTCTCGCCCTGCACGGCGCGGGTGTCGACCATCGCGAGATCGCCGGTGCTCTGGAACCGCTCTTCGCCGACCGAACCGGCTATCGACGCATCTACCCCGACCTGCCGGGCATGGGCCACACGCCGGCACCGGCCACAATCGCGAGCAACGACGACGTGGTCGACGTCCTGCTCGGCCTGGTCGATCGAGTCATCGGCGACGAAGAGTTCGTCGTCATCGGCCAGTCCTACGGCGGCTACCTGGCCCGGGCCATCGCGAACCGGCGACCTGACCGGACAGTCGGACTGGCCCTGATCTGCGCCATTGGCGAGCACTCGCGCGACGTGCCGGACCATGTCGTCATTCACGAGTCGGGCGAGTTGGACGGCGTGCTCAGCCCCGAGCTCGAAGCCGAGTACCGCAACTACCTCGTCGTGCAGACGCCTGAGACGCTGCGCCGGTTCCAGGAGTACGTCGCGCCGTCGATGCCGCTGGTCGACCGGTCGGGCCTCGGGCGGATCTTCGAAGGCTGGCAACTGCGCGAGCGTCCAGAGAGCGGGGCCGCCTACGCGCATCCGACGCTGATCCTCAGCGGCCGCCAGGACTCCAGCGTCGGCTACGCGAGCCAATGGGATCTCCTCGAGCACTACCCACGGGCGACCTTCGCCGTCCTGGACCGCGCCGGGCATGCGCTGCTGCACGAGCAGGTCGACCTCGTGCACGCCCTCGTCGGCGAATGGCTCGGCCGAGTTCGCGAGCACGCAGCGGCATGAGCCTGCGGCGCGATCCGCGCATGCGGACTCCGTATCCTGACGACGTGGCTCACCCCGCTGACCCTGCCGGCGCTCCGATTGGCATGCTCGACTCCGGCGTCGGCGGGCTGACCGTCGCCCGTGCGGTGCTCGACCAGTTGCCGCACGAGGCGCTCTACTACATCGGCGACACCGCGCACAGCCCGTACGGTCCCAAGCCGATCGCCGAGGTGCGCAGCTACTCGCTGGCGCTGATGGACGAGCTGGTCGAGTCCGGGGTCAAGGCGCTGGTCATCGCCTGCAACAGCGCCAGCGCGGCCTGCCTGCGCGACGCACGGGAGCGCTACGAGGTCCCGGTCGTCGAGGTCATCCTGCCGGCAGTGCGCCGCGCGGTTGCTGCTACGCGCAACGGCCGGGTAGGCGTCATCGGCACCCGCGCCACCATCACCAGCGGGGCCTACCAGGACGCGTTCGGCGCGGCCGGCGTCGAGGTGTTCG